>NZ_JARJHW010000197.1:0-13497 GCF_040560175.1 Streptomyces panacea | reverse complement strand
TACCCCCGGCTCCCCGTCCCCTGACGCCCGTACGCCGGGCTCCCGCACGCCCGACGCCCGTCCCACCCGGTGCCTTCCCGAGGAGTGACCTGCCAGTGACCGACCCCGGTTCCGCGTCCGACACGGACCCCCTCACCACCGAACTGCTCGCCCTCGCCCTGGAGGCCGCGCGCCGGGCCGGGGCACTGCTGCGCGACGGCCGCCCCGCCGACCTGGGCGTGGCCGCGACGAAGTCCAGCCCCATCGACGTCGTCACGGAGATGGACATCGCGGCCGAGAAGCTGATCACGGGCTTTCTGGCGGAGAACCGCCCCGACGACGGCTTCCTCGGTGAGGAGGGCGCGAGTTCGGCGGGCAGCAGCGGTGTCCGCTGGGTGATCGACCCGCTGGACGGCACGGTCAACTATCTCTACGGGCTGCCGACCTGGGCCGTGTCGATCGCCGCCGAACGCGACGGCGTCACCCTCGTCGGCGTCGTCGAAGCCCCGATGCGCCGCGAGACCTTCCGGGCCGTGCTCGGCGGTGGCGCGTACCTCAACGACCGGCCGGTGAGCTGCCGTCCCGCGCCGCCGCTGGAGCAGGCGCTGGTGTCGACCGGCTTCAACTACGTCACCACCGTCCGCGCCCACCAGGCCGCCGTCGCGGCGCGGCTCATCCCGCGGCTGCGGGACATCCGGCGCGGCGGCTCCGCCGCCGTCGACCTCTGCGACGTCGCCGCGGGCCGGCTCGACGGCTACTTCGAGCGCGGGCTGCACCCGTGGGACCTCGCGGCCGGTGATCTCGTCGCACGTGAGGCGGGCGCGCTCACCGGCGGCCGTCCCGGCGCCCCGGCCGACGGCGACCTCGCGGTGGCGGCGACGCCCGGCGTCTTCGAACCGCTCCAGGCACTCCTGGAGGAGTACGGCGCCTGGCACGACTGACCAGGTCCGCGCCTTCGCGCGGGCCCTCTCCGACCGTCCCCGGACGGAGCGGGACCCCGGCACCGTCCCATGGCGCCGGGGTCCTTCTCGCGGTCACACGTTCGCGGTGCCGAACTGAACGCCGTGCTCCGCGGCGAGGCGGTGCAGGTCGTCCAGCTCTTCCTGCTCGACCTCCGCGAGGAAGTCGTCGCCCGTCTCACGAGCTCGTGTGAGATCGGATTCCGTGGTCCTTATACGCTGCAGAAGTCCTGCGGTGAATGCGTCCATTGCGCCCCCTCGGCGTGGGTCGATGGCACGGGGGTGTGCCGACGTCGTGGTCACGTGGCACCTGGAAGTGCCGACGGCGGTCGATCACGCACCACTCCCTCTGGGGGACAGAGCGGGTAGTGGCATGCCACGTAAGGGGCGTGATCTCGGGTGTGCACTCGTCATCCCCAGGGCGTGTACGGGAGAAACCTCCCGACATTCAGGAATCTTGCGTATTCCTTCCGTATGCCCGGTGGTCGGCATTGTCTTACCGCCGGTTTATGCGCGTAGCGGGCAGGATGGGCCCGCACAACCAGTGCTACGACCTGCCCGGTTCCCCGGATCTCCGGCAATGGGCCCAGAGGAAGGACAGCGACGTGCGCGTACTCGTCGTCGAGGACGAGCAGCTGCTCGCCGATGCGGTGGCCACCGGGCTGCGCCGGGAGGCCATGGCCGTCGACGTCGTGTACGACGGCGCCGCGGCCCTGGAGCGGATCGGGGTCAACGACTACGACGTCGTCGTGCTCGACCGTGACCTCCCGCTGATCCACGGTGACGACGTCTGCCGCAAGATCGTCGAGCTGGGCATGCCGACCCGTGTGCTGATGCTCACGGCGTCCGGCGACGTCAGCGACCGGGTCGAGGGCCTGGAGCTGGGCGCCGACGACTATCTCCCCAAGCCCTTCGCCTTCACGGAGCTGACCGCCCGCGTGCGGGCGCTCGGCCGCCGTACGACCGTCCCGCTGCCGCCGGTCCTGGAACGGTCGGGCATCAAGCTCGACCCGAACCGCCGCGAGGTCTTCCGGGAGGGCAAGGAGATCCAGCTCGCGCCCAAGGAGTTCGCGGTCCTCGAAGTGCTGATGCGCAGCGAGGGCGCCGTGGTCTCCGCCGAGCAGCTGCTGGAGAAGGCCTGGGACGAGAACACCGATCCCTTCACGAATGTCGTGCGCGTCACGGTCATGACGCTGCGCCGCAAGCTCGGCGAGCCGCCCGTGATCGTCACCGTGCCCGGCTCCGGCTACCGGATCTGATGCCCGTGGCAACCACCCCGGCGCCGCCCACGGCGCCCCCGAAACCGACCTGGGACCCCAGACGGCCCGACCAGGCGCTGCCCTGGGTCCGTCCGACGATCCGGATACGTCTGACGCTGCTCTACGGCGGGATGTTCCTGATCGCGGGCATCCTGCTGCTCTCGATCATCTATCTGCTGGCGGCGCAGGCCATCAACGAGGGCAGCGAGCTGGCCCTGAAGGTGACCGGGGTCAACGTCCAGCTGACGAGCCCCACCTGCCCCGGTCTCAACGAGGCCGTCAACAACGACCAGCTGAACGCGTCACTCAAGGCGTGCATGTCCGGCCAGCGCCAGCAGGCGCTCGACGACCTGCTCACCCGCTCGCTGTTCGCCCTGACCGGCCTCTCCATCATCGCTTTCGCGTTCGGTTACGCGATGGCGGGACGGGTCCTGTCGCCGCTGGGCCGGATCACCCGCACCGCGCGCCGCGTGGTCGGTTCCGACCTGGCCCGCCGGATCGAGCTGGACGGCCCGGACGACGAGCTGAAGGAGCTGGCCGACACCTTCGACGAGATGCTGGAACGCCTGGAGCGGGCCTTCACGGCGCAGCAGCGCTTCGTCGCGAACGCCTCCCACGAGCTGCGTACGCCCCTGGCGATCAACCGCACACTGCTGGAGGTCCAGCTCTCCGACCCGGCGGCTCCCGTGGAGCTCCAGCAGCTCGGCAGGACGCTGCTGGCCACCAACGAACGCAGCGAACAGCTGGTGGAGGGCCTGCTGCTGCTCGCCCGCAGCGACAACCAGCTCGTCGAACGCAAACCCGTCGACCTCGCCGAGGTCGCCACCCGCGCCGTCGACCAGACGCGCGGCGAGGCCGAGGCGAAGGGCGTCGAGCTGCGGGGCGAGCGCGGGCCGGCGGTCGTCCAGGGCAACGGCGTCCTGCTGGAGCGGATCGCGCTCAACCTCGTACAGAACGCCGTCCGCTACAACATGAGGGAGGAGGGCTGGGTCGAGGTCACGACCACGGTCGAGCACGGTGTGGCGGTGCTGCTGGTGTCGAACACGGGGCCGGTCGTTCCCGCGTACGAGATCGACAACATCTTCGAACCGTTCCGCCGCCTCCGTACCGAGCGGACCGGCAGCGACAAGGGCGTGGGCCTCGGCCTGTCGATCGCCCGCTCGGTCGCGCGGGCCCACGGGGGCCGTATCATCGCGGAGCCCCGCGAGGGAGGCGGGCTCGTGATGCGTGTCACTCTGCCGGTCTGAGTTTTCGCTCCGGAACGGAGCGAAGTTCGCTTTGCGCGGAATTTTCGGGACCCGTTCCCGGTTGGGCCGTGTGTGATCGATCACAGGGGCGGATTCAAGCCTCGTACTCTCTGTGATCAAGCCCCCTGCGGAAAGCCGGGAAAATCCGGGTTTCCGGGGGTCGGGATCACGGGAAGTACACGGGGTGGCGCCCGTGAAGTACGACATTCGGACCGTGTACGGTCCGGTTCGCCACCCAAAGCCGATCACTCGGAAAGAGTCCGGTTGGGTGTCGATTGAGTAACAGACCTTGATGTGAGGCAAAATCTCCGCCTCAGGTCGGGCACAAGTCCGGCCTCTCACGCGTTACGCGCTGAGACACCGATGACACCCAGAGGGGGAGAAGCGACATGGCAACGGATTACGACACCCCACGCAAGACCGATGACGACGTCGATTCCGACAGCCTTGAGGAACTGAAGGCCCGTCGGAACGACAAGTCGACATCCGCGGTCGACGTGGACGAGTTCGAGCAGGCCGAGGGACTTGAACTGCCCGGGGCCGACCTCTCCAACGAGGAGCTGTCGGTTCGCGTACTGCCCAGGCAGGCCGACGAGTTCACCTGCATGAGCTGCTTCCTCGTGCACCACCGCAGTCAGCTGTCCCGGGAGAAGAACGGTCAGCCGATCTGCCGCGACTGCGACTGAGGAGCGGTCGGCCGTGGCAGGTGACACACCGTCCAGGAAACGGCGTTTCCGGCGAAAGAACGCGCCGGAGGCGTACCGGAGCGGCTCGGGCCCGGCAGAAGGCACCACGCCCGCTGCCGAGCACTCCGCTCTCCTGCCCCACCCCGGCGTATCGGACGACGACGGGCGAGGCCTCCCGGCCTCGCTCGAAGCACCCCAGGGCGACCACGACGGGCCCGTGACCGGGGCCCGGCGCCTGGGCAAGGTCAAGCGGGGCATACAGAAGGGCGGCGCGAGCGCCAGGGCGGGGCTCGCGCATCTCGCCGACCGGATCATCGACAACGCTCCGCGCGTTCCCGTCCGTGATCTGGCCACGCTCCGCGGGCAGTTCCCGGGCCTGGGGCCCGAAGAACTCGCCGACAAACTCGTCGCGGGCGCGGCGAACAGCAGCTCCACGGTGGGTGCCGGTATCGGCGCCGTCGCGATGATGCCCGTACCGCCCGCGATGCCGGCCGAACTGGCCGCGGAGATCACGGCGGTCGCCGCGATCGAACTGAAACTCATCGCCGAGCTGCACGAGGTCTACGGCCTGCGTCCGCCCGGCACTCTCAAGCAGCGCAGCACCGCGTATCTGACCTCGTGGACCGAGGAGCGCGGCGTCGACATCACGAAACCGGCGACCCTCAACTCGGCGCTCTCCGGCCGGATGAAGCG
This sequence comes from Streptomyces panacea, assembly GCF_040560175.1. Lineage (NCBI taxonomy): Bacteria > Bacillati > Actinomycetota > Actinomycetes > Kitasatosporales > Streptomycetaceae > Streptomyces > Streptomyces panacea. The sequence goes on along the minus strand of NZ_JARJHW010000197.1, from coordinate 8,674 downwards.
CGAACTGCGCCAGCAGATCATGAAGCGCACGATCCGCAGCCTGCCGAACCTGGTGCCGTTCATGATCGGAGCGGCGGTCGGCGCGATGATGAACCGCCGCGACACCCAGAAGGTCGCCGAGCGCATCCGTAAGGACCTGCGCGCCCGCCAGGTCTCCTGGGACGCCCTGCCCGTCCTGCCGCCGCTGGAGCAGCCGAAGGTGCTGCCGCCGGAGTTCCCGAAGGAACTGGGCAGCTAGGGAGTGTGGTGCCTCCGGCCCTGGACCGTGCCCGTCGTCTCGGTCTCGGTCTGCCGCGCCGCGTTCAGCGCCTTCGCGAGCGCCCTGGGGTTGCGGGTCGAGACGTAGACGTACGGCGTCGGGTCGGCCGTGTCGGTGATCTCCACCCGCAGCGCCGTCGGGATGTAGCTCCGCAGCAGCATGAAGGCCCGCGGATCGGCCTTGTGCATGCGCCAGGCGCGCGCCTCCTCATCGGCCAGCACCTCCGCCTCGCCGAGCGCCGCCACCGGGATCCGGGCACTGCCCGCGACCAGTGAGCCCGCCACCACACGGATCCGCGCCGAGCCGTACGAACTGACGGCCAGCGCCGCCAGCAGCCCCGTCACCACCACGGCCCCGAGCATCGGCACCGTGCCCAGCGGCAGCAGGATGAGACCCCCCGAGAGCGCGACGAGAGCGGTGATCACCCACCAGGAACCCGGTGCGGTGAGACGTTCGTCGTAAGGCGCCGCTGAATGCTCCATGGACCCAAGCTTGGCACGGTGCGACCGGCGGGTAGCCGCGCGGGTAAGGTCTGCGCCTGTGAGTAATGTGCCCTCCGGAGGGAAGACCCCCCGTTCCGCCGCCCGGTCCCCGGCTCTGACGCCGCCGGCCGACGCCATAGCGCCGGTACGGCACCCGGAGGCCCCGGCCCCGGGGGAATTGCTCGGATCGCACTACGCGCACTGCTTCGGCTGCGGCGACGAACAGCCTCACGGGCTCCATCTCCAGGCCAGGGCCGGCGAGGGCGTCTCGATCACGGCCGAGTTCACGGTGCGGCCCGCCCACCAGGGCGCCCCCGGTCTCGCGCACGGCGGTGTGCTCGCCACCGCGCTCGACGAGTCGCTCGGCGCGCTCAGCTGGCTGCTGCGCGTGGTCGCCGTCACCGGCAAGCTGGAGACGGACTTCGTCCGCCCCGTACCCGTCGGCACCGTGCTCTTCCTCAACGCCGAGGCCACCGCCGTGAGCGGCCGGAAGATCTTCTGCTCCGCCACCGGCCGGCTCGACGGCCCCGAGGGGCCCGTCGCGGTGCGCGCCGGCGCCCTCTTCATCGAAGTGAAGGTCGACCACTTCATCGACAACGGCCGCCAGGAGGAGATCCGGGCGGCCATGGCCGATCCCGACCAGGTCAGGCGCGCCCGCGCCTTCGAGGTGAACCCATGAGCCGTAACCCCGTCGACGTGCTGATCCGCCGCACCGACCCCGACGTGCCGCTGCCCTCGTACGGGCATCCGGGCGACGCCGGGGCCGATCTGGTCACCACCGAGGCCGCCGATCTCGCTCCGGGCGAACGCGCCGTACTGCCCACCGGGGTTTCCATCGCGCTGCCCGACGGGTACGCCGCCTTCGTACACCCGCGATCCGGGCTGGCCGCCCGCTGTGGAGTGGCCTTGGTGAATGCCCCGGGGACGGTGGATGCCGGGTACCGTGGGGAGATCAAGGTGATCGTGGTCAATCTCGATCCGCGCGAGACGGTGCGGTTCGAGCGGTTCGACCGGATTGCCCAACTGGTCGTCCAGCAGGTCGAGAAGGTGCGCTTCCACGAGGTGGCGGAGCTTCCCGGCTCGGCGCGGGCCGAGGGTGGCTTCGGGTCCACCGGCGGTCATGCCGCGGTGGGCGGTTCACAGGGTGGGAATCGATACGCATCGGTCGTATCCGACCGGGAAGGACAGTGACGTGTTCGGACGTCGCAAGAAGAGCGGTGCCGCCGATGACACGGCGGGCGAGGCCGAGCAGGTCGTCGACGACATCGACGCCGATGACACGGAGGACGGGGCCGAGAAGCCCCGCCGGGTGAATCTTCCCCCGGCCCCCCGGCCCGACGGGCCGTGGGACATCTCCGAGGTCTCCAAGCCCGACGAGGGCCGGGTCGACCTGGGCGGCATCTTCGTCCCCGGGGTCGACGGAATGGAGCTTCGTGTAGAGGTGGCGGGTGACGCGATCGTCGCGGCGACCGTCGTCGTACGCGACAGCGCCGTACAGCTCCAGGCTTTCGCCGCTCCCAAGAAGGAGGGCATCTGGAGCGAGGTGCGCGAGGAGATCGCCTCGGGCATCACGCAGCAGGGCGGCATCATCGACGAGGTCGAGGGCCCGCTCGGCTGGGAGCTGCGGGCCCAGGTGCCCGTACAGCTCCCGGACGGCACCGGTGGCGTACAGCTCGTGCGCTTCATCGGGGTCGACGGGCCACGCTGGTTCCTGCGCGGAGTGATCTCCGGACAGGGCGCGGTGCAGCCCGAGGCCGCCGGACTGCTGGAGCAGATCTTCAAGGACACGGTCGTCGTCCGCGGCGATGGCCCGATGGCGCCCCGCGACCCGATCGTCCTGAAGCTGCCGGACGACGCGCAGATGGTCGCCGAGGGCGTCCAGCAGGCCGAGGAGCAGGAAGGTTCACGCTTCGCCGGTGGCATGGGGCAGCTTCAGCGGGGCCCGGAGATCACCGAGGTGCGCTGACCCGAGGATCCGGGGGTTCGCCCCCGTGGCCTCTCCGGGGACGCCCGGACACCTCTCGACACGCGCCGGTGGGCCGCGCTCCCGTGACAGGAGCGCGGCCCACCGGCGTTCAGCCACCGTTGCCCGGCCGCGTGCGGCCCGCACATACTGGCGCCCGGCAGTCCGGCACCGTACGGGGGAAGACTCATGACCGAGAGCAGCAGCACCGGCACGGCCGTCGCCGGCGGGACGGCCGAACCCATGGTGCGGGTGACCGGCCTGCACCGCTCGTACGGCACCGGCACCGGCGCCGCCGCCGTCCACGCGCTGCGCGGGGTGTCCTTCACCGTGCCGCGCGGGGAGCTCGTCGCGCTCAAGGGCCGCTCGGGATCGGGCAAGACGACCCTGCTCAACCTTGTCGGCGGCCTCGACTCCCCGGATGCCGGCCGGATCACCGTCGACGGCACGGACCTCGCGACACTCGGCGAGAACGGCCTGCTCGCCATGCGCCGCGACCGCATCGGCTTCATCTTCCAGTCCTTCGGCCTGCTCCCCATCCTCACCGCCGCCGAGAACGTCGGCGTCCCCCTGCGGCTGCGCGGGGCCGACCCGCGCGAGCGCGAGGAGCGGGTGGCGCTGCTGCTCGCCCTCGTCGGCCTCGGCGACCACGCCGCACAGCGGCCCGGCGAGCTCTCCGGCGGACAGCGGCAGCGCGTCGCCATCGCCCGCGCCCTCGCGAACCGGCCCGCCCTGCTGATCGCCGACGAGCCCACCGGGCAGCTCGACGCGGAGACCGGGCTCGCCGTGATGGAGCTGCTGCGCGCGGTCGTACGCGGTGAGGGCGTCACCGCACTCGTGGCCACCCACGACGCCCAGCTCCTCGGCCTCGCCGACCGGGTCGTCGAACTCGCCGACGGCCACCTCGTGGAGCACGAGCGCGCCCCGCTCGGGTAGGTCCTGTCTTTCGTTCGGGCCCATCAGAATCGTGTCAAGACGGACCCGGCCCCCGCAGGATGTCCGTTTTGGCGTCATCCTGGGCTGTACCTTCGGGCAGGAAGCCGCGAGGGGACGCAGCGGCTCGGTGGGAAGACAATGGGGCCATGGGACGCGGCAAGCTACGGATCTACCTGGGCGCGGCACCGGGCGTCGGCAAGACGTACGCGATGCTCTCCGAGGCGCACCGGCGGGTCGAGCGCGGCACCGACTGCGTCGTGGCGTTCGTCGAGCACCACAACCGGCCCCGCACCGAGGTCATGCTCAAGGGCCTCGAACAGATCCACCGCCGCGAGCTGCCGCACCGCGGCACCGTCTTCACCGAGATGGACGTGGACGCGGTCATCGAACGCCGCCCCGCCGTCGCCCTGGTGGACGAACTCGCCCACACGAATGTCCCGGGCTCCCGCAACTCCAAACGCTGGCAGGACGTCGAGGAACTGCTCCAGGTCGGCATAGACGTCGTCTCGACCGTCAACATCCAGCATCTGGAATCACTCGGCGATGTCGTCGAGTCGATAACGGGCGTACGGCAGCGCGAGACCGTTCCCGACGAGATGGTCAGACGGGCCGACCAGATCGAGCTTGTCGACATGTCGCCGCAGGCCCTGCGCCGGCGTATGGCGCACGGCAACATCTACCAGCCCGACAAGGTCAACGCCGCGCTCTCGCACTACTTCCGCCCCGGCAACCTCACCGCGCTGCGCGAACTCGCCCTGCTCTGGACCGCCGACCGGGTCGACGAATACCTCCAGCAGTACCGCGGCGAGCACAACATCCGCTCGACCTGGCAGGCCCGTGAGCGCATCGCCGTCGGCCTCACCGGCGGGCCCGAGGGCCGTACGCTCATCCGCCGGGCCGCCCGCATGGCCGCCAAGGGCTCCGGCAGCGAGATCCTCGCCGTCTACATCGCCCGCAGCGACGGCCTCACCTCCGCGTCCCCCAAGGAACTGACCCTCCAGCGCACCCTGGTCGAAGACCTGGGCGGCACCTTCCACCACGTCATCGGCGACGACGTGCCCTCGGCGCTGCTGGAGTTCGCGCGCGGCGTCAACGCCACCCAGATCGTGCTCGGCTCCAGCCGCCGCAAGGCCTGGCAGTACGTGTTCGGGCCCGGCGTCGGCGCCACCGTCGCCCGCGAGTCGGGACCCGACCTGGACGTCCACATCGTCACCCACGAGGAGGTCGCCAAGGGCCGCGGCCTGCCCGTCGCGCACGGCGCCCGCCTCGGCCGCTCCCGGATCGTCTCCGGCTGGCTGGCCGGCGTCGTCGCCCCCGTCCTGCTGACGCTGCTGCTCACCGCGCTGGACGACACCCTGGGCCTGGCCAACGACGTCCTGCTCTTCCTCTTCCTGACCGTCCTCGCCGCGCTCCTCGGCGGACTGCGCCCGGCCCTCGCGTCGGCCGCCGTCGGCTCGCTCCTGCTGAACTTCTACTTCACGCCGCCGACCCACAACCTCACCATCCAGGACCCCAGGAACCTCGTCGCCATCGTGATCTTCTTCGCGGTGGCCGTCGCCGTGGCGTCCGTGGTCGACCTCGCGGCCCGCCGCACCCATCAGGCCGCCAGACTCCGCGCCGAGTCCGAGATCCTGTCCTTCCTGGCCGGCAGCGTGCTGCGCGGCGAGACCACCCTGGACGCCCTGCTGGAACGCGTACGCGAGACGTTCTCCATGGAGTCCGTGGCGCTGCTGGAACGCACCAGCGACGTCGACCCGTGGACCCGCGCGGGCAGCGTCGGACCCAAGCCCGTCGACCGCCCCGACGCCGCCGACGTCGACATGCCCGTCGGCGACCACATGGCGCTCGCGCTCTCCGGCCGGGTACTGCCCGCCGAGGACCGCCGCGTGCTCTCCGCCTTCGCCGCCCAGGCCGCCGTCGTACTGGACCGCCAGCGCCTGGTGGGCGAGGCCGAGGGCGCCCGCAGGCTCGCGGAGGGCAACCGGATACGTACGGCCCTGCTCGCCGCCGTCAGCCACGACCTGCGCACCCCGCTCGCCGCCATCAAGGCCGCCGTCACCTCGCTCCGCTCCGACGACGTCGAATGGTCCGACGAGGACCACGCCGAACTCCTCGAAGGCATCGAGAACGGCGCCGACCGCCTCGACCACCTCGTCGGCAACCTCCTCGACATGTCGCGGCTCCAGACCGGCACCGTCACCCCGCTGATCCGCGAGATCGACCTGGACGAGGTCGTCCCCATGGCGCTCGGCGGCGTCCCCGAGGACAGCGTGGACCTCGACATCCCCGAGTCGCTGCCGATGGTCGCCGTCGATCCCGGCCTGCTGGAGCGCGCCGTGGCCAACATCGTCGAGAACGCCGTCAAGTACAGCCCCGACGGCACCCGCGTCAACGTCTCCGCCAGCTCCCTCGGCGCCCGCGTCCAGGTGCGCGTCGTGGACCGCGGCCCCGGTGTCCCCGACGACGCCAAGGAACGCATCTTCGAGCCCTTCCAGCGCCACGGGGACGCCCCGCGCGGGGCGGGCGTGGGCCTCGGCCTCGCCGTCGCCCGCGGCTTCGTGGACGCCATGGACGGCACCCTCACCGCCGAGGACACCCCCGGCGGCGGACTCACCATGGTCCTCGATCTCACGGCCGTACCCGGCCTCGCGCCGGCCGGCCCCGAACTACCCGCCCAGGTCGTCTCATGACCGGCGGCACAGCAGAAAGGCAGGCCACCATGGCGCCTCCCGCCGGGGGAGACTCCCGAGGGCCCGTGAGGGTGCTCGTGGTCGACGACGAGCCGCAGATCGTGCGCGCCCTCGTGATCAACCTGAAGGCCCGCAAGTACGAGGTCGACGCCGCCGCCGACGGCGCGAGCGCCCTGGAACTCGCCGCCGCCCGCCACCCGGACGTCGTCGTGCTCGACCTCGGCCTGCCCGACATGGACGGCGTGGAGGTCATCAAGGGCCTGCGCGGCTGGACCCGCGTACCGATCCTGGTGCTCTCCGCGCGCCAGACCTCCGACGAGAAGGTCGAGGCGCTGGACGCCGGCGCCGACGACTACGTCACCAAGCCCTTCGGCATGGACGAACTCCTCGCCCGGCTGCGCGCCGCCGTCCGCCGCGCCGAGCCCGTCGGCTCCGGGGACGACGACAGCGTCGCGATGGTCGAGACGGAGGGGTTCACCGTCGACCTCGTGGCCAAGAAGGTGCACCGGGAGGGCCGCGACGTACGGCTCACCCCGACCGAGTGGCACCTGCTGGAGGTCCTCGTACGCAACACCGGCCGCCTCGTCAGCCAGAAACAGCTCCTCCAGGAGGTCTGGGGGCCCTCCTACGGCACGGAGACCAACTATCTGCGGGTCTACATGGCCCAGCTCCGCCGCAAGCTGGAGGCGGATCCCTCGCACCCCAGGCACTTCGTCACCGAGCCCGGCATGGGCTACCGGTTCGACCGATGATCCGGGGCCCGCGGACCCCGGTACGCTTCTGTCATGAGTGCTGAGAAGCCGACCGGCCGCTTCCGCCGGATGCTCGACCGGCTGTCCAGCTCCCAGGAGGACCTGGAGTCCGAGGAGCTGCGTGAGGACGCGCAGGCCTCGGGCTGCACGCGCATCAGCGACTGCGGCGACCGCCAGATAGTGAAGGTGACTGGTACGTTGCGGACGGTCACTTTGCGTCCGCGGGCCGGCGTGCCCGCGCTGGAGGCGGAGCTGTTCGACGGCACCGCGCCGCTGGACGTGGTGTGGCTGGGACGGCGCTCGATAGCCGGCATAGAGCCGGGCCGCAAGCTCATCGCATCAGGCCGGATCTCCATGAGCCACGGCCGCAGGGTGCTGTTCAACCCCAAATACGAACTCCGACCGCTCGGACAGGAGTAGCCGGTGACGTCAATCGACAAGCCAGCCGCGACGACAGACCCCAACACGCCCGGCGCCTCGCGCGCCCCCGGGGGCGCCGACCCGCAGACCGACGCCGACGCCAAGGCCGTGACCGAGGCCGCGCTCTTCGAGGCGTTCGGCGGCGTGCGCGGAATGGTGGAGACGGTCGTCCCCGGGCTGCTCTTCGTCACGATCTTCACGATCAACAAGGACCTGCATGTCTCGGCGATCGCCGCGCTCGCGGTCTCGCTGCTCCTGGTCGCGGTCCGGCTGATCCGCCGCGACACCATGAAGCACGCCTTCAGCGGCGTCTTCGGGGTCGCCTTCGGCGTGGTCTTCGCGATGATGACCGGCGACGCGAAGGACTTCTATCTGCCGGGCATGGTGTACACGCTGGGGCTGGCCGTCGCGTACATCGGGACCAGCGTCGCGGGCGTGCCGCTGATGGGGCTGATCCTGGGGCCGGTCTTCAAGGAGAACCTCTCCTGGCGTACGCGCAACCCGGGGCGCAAGTCGGCTTACACCAAGGCGAGTTACGCGTGGGGGTTCATCCTCCTCGCGAAGTGCGCGATCCTCTTCCCGCTGTACTGGTGGGCGGACACGGCGCAGCTGGGCTGGGTGCTGGTCTCCCTGAAGATCCCGCCGTTCCTGCTGGCGGTCTACCTGACGTGGGTGTTCCTGGCCAAGGCGCCGGCGCCGATCGACGTCTTCGCCGAGATGGAAGCGGAAGAAGAGGCCGAGAAGGCGGAGCGCGCGGCGCGGGAGCAGTAGGGCTCGTTTCGCGCCTGCGCCTGCGGCGCGGGTTGCTGGTTGCGGTGGTTGCCGGGTGCCGCTCCGGGGTCATGGCCGGACGGCGTGACTTACGCCGCGTGCGACGCTCGTTGGTGTATTGGGAACCGGGTCGTTCACGCGCCACAAGTCAGCCTGAGTGTCCGACCACGACCCCTGCGCGTCCCCCTTTCCCTCGCGCGGACGAGTACGGGGGCGGGGGGTGTCGTGGCGACGCCGGGCCCACCCCTGCGGTGTGTACAGCGCCACGTGGCGGCGTGAGGGGGGCGGGGTCGCAGGAGGGGTGTGTTCGGACACTCAGGCTGACTTGTGTCGCGTGAACAGCCTGGTCTCGTCGAGTCCAACGAGCCATGCACGCGGCGTAAGTCACGCCGTCCGGACAT
>NZ_JARJHW010000196.1:0-13520 GCF_040560175.1 Streptomyces panacea | reverse complement strand
GTGTATAAGAAACAGGTGTGTACGAGGGTCGCGTACGGGCCCTTCGCCCACCCCCGCGTGCCCATGTGCCCTCCGTGCGTGCCCGTTCGCCGACCCGTCCGTCAGCCCAGGTCGTCGATCTGGTCGAAGGCGTCGGAGAAGTCCAGCTCAGGGACAGCGACGCGCGTAGAGAAATCCTCATGGCGGTGTCCTTCGGTGACGAGCACCCACACCGTTACCTCGCCGGACGAGCTGTCCCGGACGCCCCAGTCCTGGGCGAGCGAGGTGATGATGTTCAGTCCGCGGCCGCCACGCGCGGTGACCGAGGGTGTGGCCGGAACGGGCCTGGTCGGGCCGCCACCGTCCGTCACTTCGACGGTCAGCCGGCCGGCGCCGTCGACCTCCCAGGCGGCGCGTACGTCACCGTCGCCGATCTCCCCGTGCCCGAGCGGTCTGCCGTGCCGGCAGGCATTGCTGAGCAGTTCGGAGAGGATCAGTACGGCATCGTCGACGACCGCGTCCGACATCCCTCGGCCGCGCAACTGCTCGCGCATCCGATGCCTTGCCTGTCCCACGCCCGCAGGGCCATGGGGAACGGCCATGCTCGACGACGTGGGCACTTCCTGTGCCACCACAAACGCCACCCCCGAGACCTCCTTTGCCCCACGCCACGGTGTGAATGCCCCAATGGCCTGGACCGGAAACCGGCCAAGGGAAGGTCAGTGACGCACTCAACAGGGTCGAACACGTACCGAACGCGCCGGTGCACTCCATGTCACCCTCCGTACTCCCCAATCCCCGACAAGTCACGCAAGCCGTCCCAGTTGGGACAGCACCTGTTTGGGGCGGTTGGTGATGATTGCTTCCACTCCGAGGTTCGCGCAGAGTTCGACGTCTTCCGGTTCGTTCACCGTCCAGACGTGGACACGGTGCCCCGCTCTGTGCAGCCGTTCCACATAGCCCGGCTGGTTGCGCACGATCCGGATCCCGGGCCCGGCGATCCGGGCGCCCGCGGGCAGCCGTCCGTCGCGCAGGCGGGGTGAGACGAACTGCATCAGATAGACGGTCGGCAGTTGCGGCGCGGCGTCGGCGATGCGGTGCAGCGACCGGGCCGAGAAGCTCATAATGCGTACGCGGGACGGATCGGGTGACCCGCCCGGCGATCGGCCGGACGGTCCGCCAGGTGCCGACCCGTCGAGTCCGAAGCGCGCCAGCATGTGGAGCAGCCGCTCCTCCACCTGTCCGGCCCAGCGGGTGGGATGTTTGGTCTCGATGGCGAGCTCGATGCGCCGGTCGGTGTCGGCGACGAGTTCCAGCAGGCGCTCCAGCGTCAGTACGGAGGTGAGGGAGCGGTCCTTCCAGTCGGGACTCTCCTCGCTGTCCATGTTCTCCATCCACGAGCCGAAGTCGAGGGTGGCCAGATCGGCGAGCTCCAGGGCGGAGACGGCGCCGCGTCCGTTGGAGGTGCGGTTCACCCGGCGGTCGTGTACGCACACGAGGTGCCCGTCGGCGGTCAGCCGTACATCGCATTCCAGTGCGTCGGCGCCGTCCTCGATGGCCTTCTTGTACGCGGCCAGAGTGTGTTCAGGGGCGTCCTCGGAGGCTCCTCGGTGGGCGACGACCTGGATGCTGTGCTGCCGTGCTTGAGTCACCCCGCCATGGTGTCACCGGGACGGGGTAAGCGTGGGGCGGTGCCCCTCCCGGCCTCTACTGCGGATGCGTCCCGTTTGCCCCGTAATAAAGGATGGTGGGGAGACACACAGGTCCTGCTTACCGTGGCCTGACGTGCTGTGGGAAAAGCTGAGGGCAGCGACGTACGAGAGATGTGTACATGCCGAAGGGCTTGTGCCGACACCCGAACGCGGCGGAAAACAGCGGAACTCTTGCCGAAGACTGATGTGGAACCGAGGAGTAAAAGACTGTGAGCACCGAGAACGAGGGCACAGCGGTCCCGTCCGCCCCGTCCGTACCTCCCGTGCCGGTTGCCGCTCCCGAGGGCACACCCGCGTCCGCTCCGGGAGGGTTCACCCACGATCAGCGGCGCCCGGCGCCGCAGCACCAGGCGCCGCAGCACCAGGCCCCGCCGCCCTATCCCGAGCAGCCCGGCCGGGCCAGTGAGCCCGGTCAGGGCGCCGAGCCCACGACGCAGCTGCCCGGAGCCGTACCGGCCTACTTCCCCGGCTCGACGGGATCCACCGGCTCGGCCCCCGACGCGGGATGGCCGCCGCCACCGCCTCCGTAATGAGGCTGGGACGGCGGGGGCGGATGGGGCGAGCCGCCCGCGTCGGGGCCGCAGCCGTCCCGTAAGCGCCCCGGTGGGCTGATCGCGGCGGTGCTCGCGGCGGCGCTGGTCGCCGGTGTGGTCGGCGGCGGGATCGGTTTCTGGGCGGCGGACCGTAACAACGACGACAGCGTCAGCGGTGGTTCGACCACGGTCTCCGCGGCCGACGCCCCGGCGCTGAAGCGTGAGGCGGGCAGTACGGCGGCGGTGGCCGGCAAGGCGCTCCCGAGCGTCGTCACCATCACGGCGCAGGCCCAGGGCGGCGACGGCGGTACGGGCACGGGCTTCATCTACGACAAGCAGGGCCACATCCTCACGAACAACCACGTGGTGGCGTCGGCCGCCGACGGCGGAGACCTGACGGCGACCTTCTCCAACGGCAAGGAGTACGCGGCCGAGGTCGTCGGCCGCGCCGAGGGCTACGACGTCGCCGTGGTGAAGCTGAAGGACCCGCCGTCCGGCCTGAAGCCGCTGGCCCTGGGGAATTCGGACCAGGTGGCCGTCGGTGACTCGACGATCGCGATCGGCGCGCCGTTCGGGCTCTCCAACACCGTCACGACGGGCATCATCAGCGCCAAGAACCGCCCGGTGGCCTCCGGCGACGGTTCCAGCGACAAGAACTCGTACATGAGCGCCCTCCAGACCGATGCCTCCATCAACCCCGGCAACTCCGGCGGCCCGCTGCTGGACGCCCGGGGCGCGGTCATCGGCATGAACTCGGCCATCCAGCCCTCGGGCGGTGGCGGCGGTGGTGGTGGCGGGGCCCAGTCGGGCTCGATCGGCCTCGGCTTCGCCATCCCGATCAACCAGGCCAAGACGGTCGCCGGGGAGCTCATCAAGACCGGGCAGCCCGTCTATCCGGTCATCGGCGCGACGGTCTCCATGTCGGAGGGCGGCGACGGCGCGACGATCTCGGGCGACGGCTCGGGCGGCACCCCGGCGGTGACGCCGGACGGGCCGGCCGCTAAGGCGGGGCTGAAGTCGGGTGACGTCATCACGAAGTTCAACGACGTGCCGATCGACAGCGGCCCCACGCTGATCAGCGAGATCTGGACGCACAAGCCGGGCGACAAGATCAAGATCACATACACGCGGGGCGGCAAGGAGTCGCAGGTCGACGTGACGCTGGGCGAGCGCAAGGGCGATACGCGGTAGGCGGTGCGGTGCGGTGCGGTGCGGTGCGCGCACGGTAAAGGCCTGACGAGCACCTGAAGACACGGCCCGGGGACGGGGCGTCCACTCGGACGCCCCGTCTCTCTGTGGCTCCGCCTCGCCGCGAAACGCTGATTTAACGGCGACGGCCGTGTCGCGAAATATGCCTCAGTCACCTTTCTCCCAGATCGGGCGTATCAGTCCGTTCAGCCCGTCTGGGAGAGGTACGGCATGCGAGGAATCCTGCGTCGAACCGCCTTGCTGACGGCGGTCGTCGCTCTGACCGCCGGCACGGCCACCGCCGCCGAAAGGGACAAGTCCCCGGTCAAGCGCCCGAAGGTGGCCGTCATCGGCACCGGCGGAACGATCGCCGGTGTGAGTCAGGGCCGGGTGGACTTCCAGGACTACCAGTCCGGCAAGATCCCCATCTCCGAGCTGGTCGGCGATCTGGAGCCGGAGGTGAACGAGATCGCCGACGTGTCCACCGTGCAGTTCGGCAACAAGGGTTCCGGCAGCTATTCCATAGCCGACTTCCGTCAGTTGACCCTGGCGGTCGACAAGGCCCTCCGTACGAATGACGCGGCCGTCGTCACCACCGGCACGGACACGATGGAGGAGTTCGCCTACTGGCTCGACCTGACGGTCCGCAGCGACAAGCCGGTGATCCTGACCGGGGCGATGCGCCCGTGGACCGTCCTCGGTACGGACGGCCCCGCGAACCTGTACAACGCGATCCAGCTCGCCGCCAGCCGTAAGACCACGTGCTTCGGCAGCGTCATCATGCTCAACGACGAGATCCAGGCGGCGCGCGAGGTGCGCAAGACGGACGCGCTGCGCATGGACACCTTCAACAGCGGCGCGAGCGGGTCGCTCGGTGTCGTGGACCAGGAGCGCGTCCGGATCAACCGGGCGCCCGCGCGGGTGGAGAAGTGCGGCAGGTCGAGCTGGCGTACCCCGTTCGACGTCGGCAGGATCGCGGAGAAGGACCTGCCGAAGGTCGAGATCGTGTTCAGCTACCAGGGCGCGGGCGGCGAGGCCGTGAAGGCGTTCGCCGACGCGGGCGCGGACGGCGTCGTCACGGCGGGTACGGGAGCGGGCGGTATCTCGTCGGCGATGTCGGCGGCCCGCACCGACGCCACCAAGCAGGGCGTGGTGTTCGCGTCCACGACGCGTACGGGCAACGGCGCCGTCTACGACAAGGAGAGCGGCGGCGCGGTGGTCGGGGCGGCCGACCTCAGCCCGCAGAAGGCGCGCATCCTGCTGCTGCTCTCGCTGGCGAAGACGGACGATGTGGCGAAGATCCGCTCCTGGTTCACGACGCTGGGGACGGCGGAGTTCACGAAGCGCGGATAGCGCACGGACAGCGGAACGGACACCCTCACGGGCCGCCTCACGGACAGCCGGCGCGGCATTCCGTGAGGCGGTCGGTGAGGAAGGCGCGCTCGGCGTCGTTGTCGGCCAGCGCGACCGCCCGCTCGTACGCGACGGCGGCGTCCTCGGCCCGCCCCAGGCGGCGCAGCAGATCGGCCTTGACGGCGGGCAGATAGCGGTAGCCGGCGAGGCGTTCGTCCTGTTCGAGCGCCTCGACCTCGGCCAGCGCGGTCGCCGGTCCGTCGACCATGGCGACGGCCACCGCGCGGTTGAGCGCGACCACCGGCGACGCCCAGGTCGTCAGCAACGCGTCGTACACGACCAGGATCTGGTCCCAGTCCGTCTCGGCGTACGTCGGCGCGGACGCGTGCAGCGCGGCGATGGCGGCCTGGAGCGCGTACCGGCCGGGGGCGCCGCCCCGGAGCGCGCCGAGGACCAACTCGTGCGCCTCGGCGATGGCGTCCTGGTCCCAGACCCTACGGTCCTGCTCCGCCAGCAGCGACGGGCGCCCGTCCTCTGTCGTACGGGTGGCCCGGCGGGCGTGGTTGGCGAGGAGCAGCGCCAGGAGCCCCCGTACCTCGCGCTCGTCCGGCAGGAGGGCGTGCAGCAGCCGGGCCAGATCGAGCGCGCGCCCGGCGAGGTCGTCCTTGGTCAGCGCGGGGCCGGCAGGTGCGGTGTGACCGGTGGTGAAGAGCAGATGGATGGTGGTGAGGGCGGAGTCGAGACGGCTGGGCAGCTCGGCGGGGCCGGGCATGCGGAAGGGGATCCGGGCGGCCACGATCTTCTTCTTGGCGCGGGTGATGCGGGCCGCCATGGTCGGTTCGGAGACGAGGAACGCCTTCGCGATGTCGGGGGTCGGGACGCCGCAGACGAGACGCAGGGTGAGGGCGATCTGGGCGGCGGGGGCGAGGGCGGGGTGGCAGCAGAGGAAGACGAGCCGGAGCCGGTCGTCGGGAGCCGGTGCCGGTGCCGGTGCCGGTGCAGGCTCCGACCTTGGCCCCGGCTCCGGCTCCGGCTCGATCAGGAGGTGCAGCTTCGACCGCAGGGTCCTGGCGCGGCGTAGAGCGTCGAGGGCGTCGTGCCGGGCGGCGGTCGTCAGCCAGGCACCGGGCCTGTCCGGTACGCCGTCGCGAGCCCAGTCCACGAGGGCGGCGGCGTACGCGTCCTGGACGCACTCCTCCGCCAGGTCCAGCTCGCGGGTGACGCGTACCGTCGCGGCGAGCACCGAGGCCCACTCGCGACGGTGCGCGTCCTCGACCGCGTCGCGGACCTCTTGGACCTCCCGCACGCCCGGTACGCCCCGGACCTTCCGTACGCCCCGGACGTCCCGTACGCCCCGGTCGGACGCGTCATCCGACGGCATCCGATGTCACTCGACGGGGAGCAGGGGCCGTACCTCGACCGCGCCATCCATGATCGGGAGCAACCTGCCGACGGCGACCGCCGTTTCGAGATCCTCGGTCTCGACCACGAAGAACCCGGCGATCACTTCCTTGCTCTCGATGAACGGCCCGTCGGTGACCAGCCCGTCCTTGTGGATCGTGCGCGTGGCCGCGCTGGGTTCGAGCCCCTGCTCGTGGACGACGCGCACGCCCATCGCGGCGATCCGCTCGCCGGCGCGCATGTTGGCCTCCATGACGTCGGGCGGGATGTCGGCGACGCCGCCCGGGGTTTCCTTCTCGTAGATCAGAATCGCGTACTGCGGCATGCCGCTCGTCCCTCCGGTCCGCTCCATCTGCCAGTTGCTGGTCATGAATTACCGGTCGCCGTCGCCGGTTACCAGTTGCCGGTTTCCGGGCCCATGGCCCCGTACTCGACCTTGCCGGCCCGCGCGTACGTACTGATGACGACACCGCTCTCCGACCTCGCGGTGTCGACGAGGTTCAGCCCGGCCGGGATCGTGCCCTTCCCGAAGAGGCGCTTGCCGGAGCCGACGAGCACCGGGAAGACCAGCACGTGGAACTCGTCCACGAGGTCGTGCGCGATCAGCGTCTGGACCAGATCACCGCTGCCGTGCACCTGAATCTCGCCGCCGTCGCCCCGCTTGAGCCCGGCGACGGCCTCGGCGACGTCACCTGTCAGCAGGGTCGAGTTCTGCCACGACACGGTGTCCAGTGTCCGCGACGCGACGTACTTCCGCACGCTGTTCATCTTCGACCCGATCGGGTCGTCGGCCTCGGCGAGCGGCCAGGTGGCGGCGAAGATGTCGTACGTCCTGCGCCCGACGAGCAGCGCGTCGGCGCGGTGGACCAGGTCGGTCATCCGCTCGATGAGATCCGCCCCGAAGTGCGGTACGGACCATCCTCCGTGCTCGAATCCGCCGTCCCGATCCTCGTCACTCCCACCGGGCCCCTGCATGACCCCGTCGAGGGTGACGAATGTGGTGACCATCAGCTTTCGCATGCGCGTTTCCTTCGTTCGTACGCTCGCTGGTGCCGCACCTGCCGGCGGCCTCACTGACAACGGCGAACGGGACGGCCCGCGATCGACAGGCGGGAGGAACCAATATTCCGGCGCGGGCGCGAACTGTACGACGGCGTCGGAACGACACAGGCAGCCCGGCCACGTGAATCGCCCGGTCAGCGGCACGCCGCACCGCTCGCCCGCCCCGATGTCACCCGCCCGAAACGCGCGTTGAGCAGAATTCGCCGCATGAAGATCGAACAGGTCGAGTGGGACAACCCGGACGCCGTCGCCCTGCGTGCGCGACAGCGGGTCGAGATCGCCGAGCGGTACGGGACGCCGGACAGCGAACCGGGCGTTCCTCCGTCCCAGGCGGACATCGCTGTCTTCTTCGTGGCGTACGACGACGACGGGTCCGCCGTGGGCTGCGGAGGGCTGCGCGCTCTCGGCGCGGGCGGCGTCGGCGAGATCAAGCGTATGTACGTCGCCCCGGCGTCCCGCGGCACGGGCGTCGCGGCGCGCGTCCTGCTCGCGCTGGAGGACTGGGCGCGTGACCAGGGATGGTCAAGTCTCCGCCTGGAGACGGGGGATGCCCAGCCCGACGCGGTCCGCTTCTACACCCGCTCCGGCTACGCACCGATCCCTGGCTTCGGGCACTACGCGGACTCGGACGATTCGCTCTGCTTCGAACGGCCTCTGTAGGAGGACGGTTCGGCCCGGGCGAGATCGTCACATGAACGACGGCCCGTGAGGCCGACCCTCTCCAGGAGAACACCATGCGGGCGACGAACGACAGCGGGGCCGACGGGCGACCGCGAGACCCGCGCCGCGTACGAGGACGTAAAGGGCTCGCCGTACATCCTCACCCGCGGTGGCCGACCACCCGCGACGTCCCGGCCCTGAGATGCTCCGGCGTCGACGCGGGCTTCGTCTTCCGTACGAAGGCGGCCCGCAGGGCGTGGTACGGCGCGCCGGGATCGAAGAACGTGCCGTGCATCTCGGCCAGTTCTCTGTCCCGGTACGCGCTCAGCGGCGCGACGGCCTCGTCCCGTTCGCGCGCCGCCTTCTTCTCACCGATGCGCTGCCGCGTCCCCGGTGCCGACGCGAGAAGCGACGCGCGGCGCGCCACCACCGCGCCGAAGTCCTGAGGTGTGCTCTCGACGACGATGTCCACCAGCCCGATCTCGTGCGCGCGGGAGGCTGTCACCGGGAGGGCGCGGCGCGTCAGGCGCTCCGCCTCCTCGCTTCCCACTCTGCGAGGCAGCGTGTACGTCCAGTACTCCGACCCGTACAGCCCCATCAGCCGGTAGTGCGGGTTGAGTACGGCTCCGCTCCGGCACCAGACCTCGTCCGCGGCCAGGGCCAGCATGGCGCCGCCCGCCGCGGCGTTGCCGCCCAGCGCGCTCACGAGCATCCGGTCCGTCGTGGTCAGCAGCGCCTCCACGAGGTCGTCCATGGCGTTGATGTTCTCCCAGGACTCCCGCGCGGGGTCGGCGGCCGCCTCGATGACGTTCAGGTGGATGCCGTTGGAGAAGAAGTCGCGGCTGCCGCCGAGTACCAGCACCGTGGTCGGCCGTGAACAGGCGAACCGGTACGCCGCGAGCAGCCGCCGGCACTGCTCCGTACTCATCGCCCCGCCGGCGAAGGCGAACGACAGGAAGCCGACCGGGCCCGCCTCGCGGTAGCGGATGTCACTCCACGTACGCCGGCCGGCGGGCAACTCCCAGGACAGTCCCCAGGGCAGATCCCAGGGCGCGGCGATCTCGGGCAGTGCCGGCATCCGGTCCCCGAGGGCCAGAACCGCCGGCAGCTTGTACGTGGCCGGCCCGCCCGTCTTACGGCGGGGGCGCAGCTCGGGAATCCACACCGCCCCGTCGACGGTCGCCCGGCAGACGGCACCGGACCTGGTGGCCACCAGCTCTCCGGGCCGGCCACGCAGGGTGTCCTCGGGGTGGCCGCCGTGCAGGTACCACTCCTCTCCTAGAAGGTCGTCCAGTACACCGGGCTGCGAATCCGCCCCGCGCAGCTTGCGCACCACGGTGTCGGTCGGGTCCGAGGCCCAGTCGACGCGCCGCAGGCTCTGGTCGAAGTACGGCCGGCCGCGCGCCTCTGCCTTCGCCCCTGAGTTCGAACCGGTGGTCGGCCGCGGAACGTACGTCCCGGAGGCGAAGCGCTCCACCGCGAGCAGCACCGCTGCGAGCGCAGCGTCGGAGACCTCGTTGCGGTAGAGGTCGCTCTTCCCGATCGCCGGCACCGGACACGGAACCGAGGCCCAGACATCCCCGCCGTCCATCTCCCGCGCGGCTTGCAGGACGGTCACCCCCCATTCGGTGGCGCCGGTGTGCACAGCCCAGTCCAACGAGGACGGCCCGCGGTCGCCGACCGGTCCCGGATGGACGATCAGACAGACGCGGGTCGACCAGATGTCGGCCGGGATCGCGGTCTTGAGCATGGGTGCGATGATCAGATCGGGGTCGGTACGGCGTACGGCTTCGCGCATTGGTTCGTCACCCAGGGCCAATTCCACGCGGACGGAGTGTCCGCGGTCCCCGAGCTCGGCGAAGACGCGCTGGGTCAGACTGTTGAAGGCACTCGCGACCAGCAGGATTTCCACGGCAATCTCCCTTACGCCGCCCCCGGCCCGGCCGAACGCCGACCACCGCCGATCATGACCCACCCTCACCGACGAGGCCGGTAAGCCCCGCCCGGCGGGCCCCGTCGGGGGTGTCGAAGTCGTTGTCGGGGAGGAGCCCCGCCCGGCGGCGCGGCAAGCTCGGAGCCGGCCGTAACGGTCAACGGTCAACAGTCAACGGCCGGTGGACGAGGGCGTGCGTGAGGGCGTGCACGAGGACCACGCGGTTCAGTTCGGGAGCCGCCGGCCGCGACTCATCCGGCCTTGTCGACAGACACGTTGTCGAAGTCCGCGGCGGTGTTGAAGACCCGTACCCCGGTCGCTCCGCTGCGGTACGTGCCGTCGGTCACCGAGATCTTGGGCGTGGCCATGTCGTCGACGTACACCTTGATCGCGGAGCCCACCGCCGAGATCCGGAGGCGATGGGTCGACCCGGCGGGGAGCGACATAGCGGTGGACTTCAGCGGTGTCCAGGAGTCGTTCACCCGGCCGAGCACCACCTTGCCGGTCGGGCTGATGCCCGCGTAGTAGCCGGTGTAATTGTCGACTCCGACCGACGGCCGCGTGGCGCGGAAGACCAGACCCGCGTCACCGGAGCCCGAGGTGACCCTGACGTCGGCGTCGTAGGTGAAGTCGGCGAAGCCGGTGTCGAGCAGTGCCTTGCCGCCCGGGGAACTGCTCGCGCGGTAGCGTCCGTCGCCGGCCGACCACGATCCGCCGTAGGTCTTCCAGCCCAGGGCGTTGCCGTCGGCGAAGTTGTCCTCGACCCGCATCACCACGGGGCGGATCGTGCCGTCGGCGTTGAAGTACATCCGGTCGTAGGCGAGTTGACGGTTGTTGCCGGCGCTCTCGCTGAGCGGCCTGCGATGGTAGATGATGTACCAGATGTCCGTACCAGGTACGTTGACGACGGAGTTGTGACCGGAGCCCTTGGCCACCGCCGGGTCCTGGGCGAGCACCTTCTCGATCTTGGCGAAGGGGCCGGTCGGCGAGTCGGAGATGGCGTACGAGACCGAGTAGTCCGGACCTGTCCACCCTCCCTCGGACCACATCAGGTAGTACTTGCCGTCGCGCTTGAACATCTGCGAGCCCTCGACGTAGTCCGCGGGCGTGATCTCCTTGTACGTACTGCCGTCGGCGAAGGTGCCGAGGCTGGTCATGTCGTCGTTGAGCTTGACGACGTTCGCGTGTCCCCAGCCTCCGTAGTACATGTAGGCCTGACCGTCGTCATCTATGAAGACGTCCTGGTCGATGGGCTGGGCGCCGTTGTGGAACTGCCCGATCAGCGGCCGGCCGATGGCGTCGGAGTACGGGCCTTCCGGCTTGTCCGCCACCGCGACGCCGATACCGCCGAGGCTGGAGTCGTTCTGGATGTCGTTGGCGGCGAAGAACAGGTAGTACTTGCCGTCGCGCTCGACCGGGGCGGGTGCCCACACGGCGTACTCGGCCCAGGAGATGGCGTCCGTCGTCAGCACGTTGCTGTGCTTGGTCCAGCTGACCATGTCGGTCGACGAGAAGGCATCGAGGAAGGTCTGGTCCTCGTACGCCCTCGATGTGGTCGGGTACACCCAGTAGGTGTCGTCGTACACGGCGATGTCCGGGTCCGCGTACCACCCGTCGACGAACGGATTACCGGCGCCGGTGGTGCCTTGGGTGGTGCCTTGGGTGGCGTCTTCGGTGGTGCTGTCGGTGGCGCCCGCGGTCGGGCGATCGGGCGCCGCGACGGCGGCGCCGGGCGAGAACGTGGCGAGCAGGCAGCCGGCGAGGAGTGCGGCCATGGTCTTCGCGTGGAGCCTGAGCATTCGAGCGTTCATCGTCGGCAGCTCCGCAGGTGGGGGTCAGCAGCACGAACACCGATCGCGGGAGAACATTCCCGCACAGCAAGCAACAGGAACGTACAGGTTCCATCAATGCTGCGCGTAGGGCTGAGGAGCCGTCAATACGTGGGTGCCACCCTCCTTCGCCGTGGAGCGGGATTTCAAATATTCCTTGACAGGAATATTCGCCATGAAGAATACTTGCCCACATGGACGAACTCCTCGCCGCACTGGCCGACCCGGCCCGTTGGCGGCTCGTAAGCCTCTTGGCCGAGCGCCCCCGCCCGGTCGGCGTCCTCGCGCAGCTTGCCGAGGCACGCCAGCCGCAGACGACCAAGCACCTGCAGACCTTGGAGCGCGCCGGTGTCGTCACCTCGCAGCGCACCGGCCGGCGCCGTATCTACGCGCTGCGGTCCGCTCCCCTGCGGGACCTGGAGGCCGCGCTCGGCCGGCTCGCCGACACCGCGGACCGGGCCGGTGGCCCGCTCGCGACCTACGACCGTTACGGGCTCAGCCTCGACACGGAGCGGCTGGCGGCGGAGGAGTCGGGGTGGGCCGACGGCCGCTCGTTCAGCTTCCACCGGTCGCTGACAGGGCGCCCCGAGCTGATCTGGCGCCATCTGACCGAGCCCTCCCTGCTCACCCGATGGTGGGCACCCGACGACCTCCGTGTCTCCGAGCTCATCTTCGAGGCGCGACCGGGCGGGCGGATCGTCCTGGAGTATCGCGACGCCCAGGACGCCGATGGCTCCGACCTGGTCGCCGGGCGCGGGGAGGGCGTCGTCGACGACGTACGTCCCGGTGAACGCCTGACGTACCGGCTCTCCCCGCAACTCCCCGACGGCAGCGCCGCCTTCACCGCCCACGTCGACTTCGGCCTCCGGCCCACCGCAGGCGGCACCGGCACGGACCTCGACGTCCTCTACCGGATCACCGACAGCACCGTCGACTCCGCGGACTTCATCGCGGGCATCGAGATCGGCTTCGGCCAGAGCCTCGGCAATCTCGCCGACGCCGTTCACATCGAAGGATAAGGAAGTACAGCCATGACCAACTCGACCGCACGCAAGGTGACCGCCAACATCGCCCTCACCCTCGACGGGCGTTACAACGGCCCCGGCGGGCCCGGCGATATGGGCGCGATCGTCGGCTACGCGATCACGGAGGTCGCGCGAGACCATCTCACCCGGGTCTGGGAGGGCGCGACGACGGCGCTGCTCGGCCGACGCAACGCCGAGGGATTCCTCGGGTTCTGGCCGACGGTCGCCGAGGACGAGAAGGCCGATCCGCGTGACCGCGGATACGCGAAGTGGCTGGTCGACACGGAGAAGGTGGTCCTGTCGACCACCTTGACCGAGGCCCCTTGGGAGCGCACGCGCGTGGTGAACGCCCCGGCCGCCGACGTCGTCGCCGAGCTCAAGGCCACGGGCGAGGGCGACATCCTCGTCAACAGCAGCGCGAGCGTCATCAAGGCGCTCCTCGCCGCGGACCTGATCGACCGGCTCCATCTCCTGATCTGCCCCGAGATCGCCGGGGGCGGTCAGCGACTGTTCGACGACGGCCTGCCGGGCTCGAAGTGGAAGCTCACGCACCAGGAGACCGGCGAGCTGGGCGAGATCGCCCTGACCTACGACCGAGCCCGCTGAGGCGGCCGAGAAGCTCGTCATTATCGAAGAGCCCGACCTGGACCACGCCCTGCGCATGCTCCACAGCCTCTTCCACGGCTTCGCCACCTTGCGGGCGGCCAACGGCTTCCAATGGAGCGCCGACATCGACGAGAGCTTCGAGTGGCTGATCGCCTTCACCGACCGAAGCCTGCGCGCCACTTGAGAACGCTGTCACCACCGCCCACTTCGACAACCGCCCCACCGCGACCACTGCGCCT
>NZ_JARJHW010000195.1:0-13576 GCF_040560175.1 Streptomyces panacea | reverse complement strand
CGCTCTCCCTTTCGACACCGCCGCGCCCCTTCGGCTCACTCGGCGCGAACGCGGGTAGCTCCCCGTACCCCTGCGTACCCCTGCGTACCCCTGCGTGCCCCCGCCGGGCCGCGAGGCGGGAGACTGGGCGGCATGAACGATCGCGCCGCCCCCCAGAGCGACCCCCGCACCGTGCTGCTGCGCGGTGGAGACGTCCACAGCCCCGCCGACCCCTTCGCCACGGCGATGGTCGTCGAACGCGGTCATGTGGCCTGGGTCGGCTCCGAAGGCGCCGCCGACTCCTTCGCCTCCGGTGTCGACGAGACCGTCGACCTCGAAGGCGCCCTCGTCACCCCCGCGTTCACCGACGCGCACGTCCACACCACCGCCACCGGCCTCGCCCTCACCGGACTCGACCTGTCCGGCGCCGGGACCCTGGGTGACGCGCTCGCGCTCGTACGCGCCCACCGCACCGCGCACCCCGGCGACCGGGTGCTCCTCGGCCACGGCTGGGACGCAGCGCGCTGGCCCGAGCGCCGGGCGCCCACCCGCCGGGAACTCGACGAGGCGGCCGGCGGGCGGCCGCTCTACCTGACGCGCGTCGACGTCCACTCGGCCGTGGTGACCACCGCCCTGCTCGACCTGGTGCCAGGCGTCGGCGAACTGGCCGGATTCCAGCCCGACGCCCCGCTGACCGGCGACGCGCACCACGCCGTACGCGCCGCCGCGCACGCCTCCGTGACCCCCGCGCAACGCACCGAGGCGCAGCGCGCCGCGCGTGCCCGCGCGGCCTCGCTCGGTATCGGCACGCTCCACGAGTGCGCCGGCCCCGACATCTCCGCCGAGGACGACTTCACCGGCCTGCTCCGGCTCGCCGAGGACGAGACGGGCCCGCGTGTCCACGGCTACTGGGCCGAGCGGATCAGCGACGACAAGGGCGCGGCACGCGTCCGCGAACTCGGCGCCGTCGGCGCGGCGGGCGACCTCTTCGTGGACGGTTCGCTCGGTTCGCACACCGCGTGGCTGCACGAGCCGTACGCGGACGCGCCCCACACCGGCGCCGCGCACCTCGACGCGGCCGACATCGCCGCCCATGTCACGGCCTGCACCGAGGCCGGTCTCCAGGCCGGCTTCCACGCCATCGGAGACGCCGCGATCAGCGCGGTCGTCGCCGGGACGCGCGCCGCCGCCGAGACGCTCGGCCTCGCCCGGATCCGGGCCGCCCGCCACCGGGTCGAGCACGCCGAGATGCTCACCCCCGAGACGATCGCCGCCTTCGCCGAACTCGGCCTGACCGCCTCCGTCCAGCCCGCGTTCGACGCGGCGTGGGGCGGTACGCAGGGCATGTACGCCGACCGGCTCGGCGAGGCGCGCGCCGGCACCCTCAACCCGTACGCCGCCCTGCTGCGCGCCGGCGTCCCGCTCGCCTTCGGCTCGGACAGCCCGGTGACCGCGCTCGACCCCTGGGGCACCATCAGGGCCGCCGCCTTCCACCGCACACCCGCCCACCGGATCTCCGTGCGCGCCGCCTTCACCGCCCATACGCGCGGCGGGGGCCGCGCCGCCGGCCGCGACGACACCGGGGTGCTCGTGCCCGGCGCGCCCGCCGACTACGCGGTCTGGCGCACCGAGGAGCTGATCGTCCAGGCCCCCGACGACCGGGTCTCCCGCTGGTCCACCGACCCGCGTTCGGGCACGCCCGGCCTGCCCGATCTGACCCCCGGCGCGGCCCTGCCGGTCTGTCTGCGGACCGTCGTGGGCGGGCGAACGGTGTTCGTGCGACCGAACGAGTGATGTACCCGCGTCTCCGTACCGCCGACCGATACTTACCGGCCACTGTCGCGACCAGCGGATCTTCCCCGCCGACCTGCTGAAACGGGCAAATGCCGCAGGTCAAAGGAGTATTGACAGCAAGCACTCACCGGCCGGTAGGTTCGGCCGGGTCCACCGAAGGACGTCCGACCGGCAACTCCCACGCAGTCGTCGAACGCCGCTGGGTCATGGGGTGGTGTGCCGCACCGGCGCACCACCACCGGGAGCCAGGTTCAGCGCCCGCGCCTCGGGGGCGGGGGAAGGTCTCTGCCGGTCGGCGGGTGCGACCCGGGTAGGGCCCCGGCGTTCAGTAGACAACGGCTTTCGGTCGACCCGCAGCCGGCGGGTCCCAGGTCGGCCCGAAGGACGCCGGGACCCGATCCGTAGATCCCCGGATCTCCCCGCCCGGCCACCGCGCCGCCGGATTCCGGCCGCCCGCGCCCCATCCCGTACGACACCCCGCCACCGTGTGGGCGGCGACCCGTCGCGTGCTCGCTAAGGTGGTACTTCTGCGTACGGCGATTAAGGGGCAGTTGTGAACGACGGTGGTCAGAGGCAGTACGGCCCGCTCGGCGCAGCCTTGGTGATCATCCCGACCTTCAACGAGGCGGAGAACATCAAACGGATCATCGGCCGCGTGCGCGCGGCGGTCCCGGAGGCCGACATTCTCGTGGCCGACGACAACAGCCCCGACGGCACGGGAAAGATCGCCGACGAACTCGCCGCCGACGACAGCCAGGTCCACGTCCTGCACCGCAAGGGCAAGGAAGGACTCGGCGCGGCCTATCTGGCGGGCTTCCACTGGGGCATGGAGCACGGCTACGGCGTCCTGGTCGAGATGGACGCCGACGGCTCCCACCAGCCCGAGGAACTGCCCCGGCTGCTGACCGCCCTCAAGGGCGCCGACCTCGTGCTCGGCTCGCGCTGGGTGCCCGGCGGCCGGGTGGTCAACTGGCCGAGGACCCGGGAGATGATCTCCCGCGGCGGCAGCACGTACTCACGCGCGCTGCTCGGCCTGCCGCTGCGCGACATCACCGGCGGGTTCCGTGCCTTCCGTACGGAGACGCTCGACCGGCTCGGTCTCGACGAGGTCGCCTCGCAGGGCTACTGCTTCCAGGTCGACCTCGCGCGCCGTGCCGTGGAGGCCGGCTGCCATGTCGTGGAGGTGCCCATCACCTTCGTCGACCGCGAGCTGGGCGACTCCAAGATGAGCCGGGACATCCTCGTGGAAGCGCTCTGGCGGGTCACCGCGTGGGGTGTCGGGACGCGGACCAATCGCATGCTCGGGCGCAAGCCCCTCTGATCCGGCCGCCCCGTACGACAACGCGGGCCGCGCCCAGGCACACTGGAATCATGACGACCGGCGCACCGCCTCCCGCGGCTCCGCAGCGCTCACGCGCGCGCAAAATTGTCCCTCTGGGCATCGCCCTCTGGCTGGTGCTCGAAATCTGGCTGCTGACCGTCGTGGCCGACGCGACGAACGCGCTGACCGTGCTGGCGCTGCTGATCGGCGCCGGCATCCTCGGCTCGGTGGTCGTGAAGCGGGCGGGCCGCCGGGCCTTCCGGAATCTCACCGAGACCCTTCAGCAGGCCCAGCGGCAGCAGCAGAACCCCGGCGCCGAGAACGCCGACGAGAGCGCCAACACCAGCTCCGGCAACGGCTTCCTGATGCTGGGCGGCCTGCTGATCATGCTGCCCGGGCTGATCTCCGACGCCTTCGGCCTGGTCCTGCTGATCCCGCCGGTACGGTCGCTGCTGAGCCGCCGGGTCGAGCGCTCGCTGGAGCGCCGTATGCGCGCCGCGGGCCCCGGTGGTCTCGGCGACGCCTTCCAGCAGGCTCAGCAGGCCAGGATGTCCCGCCCGGACGGCAAGGTCGTCCAGGGCGAGGTCATCAAGAACGACGAGCCGGGGCCGCCGCGCGATCCCGGCCAGGACGGACCCCGCCCGCCCCTGACGCCCTGAGGCGCTGACGCCCCGAGAGCCGGGAAAGCCGTGGGCCGCGACACAGTGTGTGTCGCGGCCCACGGCTTCTCGCATGTGCTGTTGTGGCGGTGCTACAGGGTCAGGCCGATTTCCGGCTGTCCCTCGGATGCACCGCGATGTTCATGGCGCCGGAGCGCAGGACGGCCAGCCTTTCGGCCAGCACCTCCTCCAACTCCTCGCGTGTGCGCCGCTCCATGAGCATGTCCCAGTGCGTACGCGCAGGCTTGCCCTTCTTCTCCTCGGGACCATCCCCGTCAACCAGGAGTGCCTGGGCGCCACACGCCTTGCACTCCCACTCCGGCGGAATTTCCGCCTCTACCGAAAACGGCATCTCAAATCGATGGCCGTTCTGGCATGCGTACTCCACCGCCTGGCGCGGGGCCAGATCGATGCCGCGGTCCGTCTCGTAGCTGGTAACCACAAGTCGCGTGCCGCGGAGAGCTCGCTCACTCATGAATCGTGCCTCCCGGGCTTGTCGCCCACAGGACAGGTGTCGCTGTCGTCGTCTTCCGGTCAACGTCCGGTCGGCGGTAAAGATTCCCGTCGCGGGTCATACGTCGCCGTCGTGCCGCCCCTTGTTGTACCCACCAGTGCCCGGTTTGTCACATCTGGTGCGGGATGTCAGCCGACGTTGTCGTTTCTGTGACACGCAGTAACGGTCCGGCTGACAGGCCAACGGCGTACACTACCGCGCTTTCACTTCCACGTCTAAATCCGTTCCGGTACGGGGTTCCCCGCCTCGATCACGGCCCGGCGGACCGGCACCCGCGCGAGCAGCGCGAACCCGATCACGAAGAAGATCACCAGAGAGAGAATCGCGTCCCGGTAGCTGCCGGTGACCTGATAGGCGAGGCCGAACACCAGGGGCCCCAGCCAGCTCAGCCCGCGGTCACTCATCTCGTACGCGGCGAAGTACTCGGCCTCCTTGCCGCGCGGCACCAGGTGCGAGAACAGCGAACGCGACAGCGCCTGACTCCCGCCGAGCACCATGCCGATCGCGGCGGCGAGACCGAAGAACCAGACCGGCTCCCCGGCGGGCAGGAAGTATCCGGCGCCCAGGATCAGCGTCCAGACGGCCAGCGAGGCGAGAATCGTCCGTTTGGCCCCGTGCGTCCGCGCCAGCCGGCCCATGCCGAGCGCGCCCGCCACCGCCAGGATCTGCACCAGCAGCACGGCCGTGATCAGCGTCGTCTGGTCGAGCCCCAGCTCCTCGGAGCCGTAGATCGAGGCCTGGGAGATCACCGTCTGCACGCCGTCGTTGTAGATCAGATAGGCGAGCAGGAAGGAGAGCGTGAGGGGATGGCGGCGCATGTCGCGCAAGGTGGCCATCAGCTGGCGCCAGCCCGTACCGACCGAGCCCCCGCCCGGGTGACCCCCCTCCTTCACGACCCGCCGGTCGCGCAGCCTGCTCAGTGGCACCAGCGTGAAGGCGCCCCACCAGACGCCGGCGGAGGCCAGGCAGATCCGCACGGCCGTCGACTCCGAGACGCCGAACGACTCGTGGCCGGTGTAGAGGATCAGGTTCAGCACGAGGACGAAGGCGCCCGAGGTGTAGCCGAAGGCCCAGCCGCGTGAGGAGACGGCGTCGCGCTCCTCGGGCGTGGCTATCTGCGGCAGATAGGCGTTGTAGAGCGCCATGGACACCGACAGCGAGGCGTTCGCGACGATCAGCAGGGCGACACCCAGCAGATAACGGTCGCCGTCCAGGAAGAACATGCCGGCCGTGGCCGTCGACCCGACGTACGCCGCGGCGGCGAGGAGCGGCTTCTTGCGCCCTGTACGGTCCGCCACCGCGCCGGCCAGCGGCATCAGCAGCACGGCCACCACGATCGAGACGGACACCGAGTACGCGAAGACGGAACCGGCCCGCACCGGGATGCCCAGCGGATGGACGAAACCGTCGGCGTCGGCGGCGGCCTTCGCCACGGACGTCAGATACGGCCCGAGGAAGACGGTGACGACGCTCGTCGAGTAGACGGAGCACGCGAAGTCGTAGAAGTACCAGCCGCGCTGCTCACGTATGCGGCCCGTCTCGTCGTCGGTCAGGTCCGCGGTGTCGGCGGTCACCCCGCGCCCCCTCGTTCGTCGTCCCCGTGGGGGAGATCCGTAACCGTCAGTGCCAGGCCCCGCGCTCGGTGAACACCGCGCGCAGCGTCTCCAGTTGATCGGTCATGATGCCATCCACCCCGAGGTCCAGGAGCGCCCGCATCCGATCCGCCTCGTTGATCGTCCAGACATGCACCTGCAGACCACGGGCGTGCGCCGTCCTGACGAAGCGTTCGTCGACCACCCGCACGCCGCTCTGGTCCGGTGGGACCTGCGCGCACACGGCGCCCGCGCGTACGGGCGCGGGCACTCTGTACGAACGCAGCCGCAGACCGAGCACCCCGCGCACGCCGTACGACGTGGCCAGCCGGGGACCCGCCAGCCGCTGCGCCCGCGCGACCCGCGCCTCCGAGAACGAGCCCACGCACACCCGGTCCCAGCTGTCCGTCCGCCGGACCAGCTCGATCAGCGGGCGCAGGGCGGGCTCCGCCTTCATGTCGACATTCCAGCGGGCGTCCGGGAACTCCTCCAGAAGGTCCTCGAAGAGCGCGAGCGGTTCGCGGCCGCCGACCCTGGCCCGGCTCACCTCGCTCCACGGCAGCTCGGAGATCCGGCCGCGCAGATCGGTGACCCGGTCGAGCGTCTCGTCGTGGAACGCGACGAGACGGCCGTCGGCCGTGGTGTGCACGTCGGTCTCGAAGTAGCGGTAACCGAGTCCGGCGGCGCGCCGGAACGCTGCCGCCGTGTTCTCGAACCCGTCGGCCGCGCCGCCCCGGTGGGCGAACGGGATCGGCGACGGATGGTCCAGATAGGGATGGCGTACGGGAGTCACGGCCGAAGTATGGCCTGCTCCGGAGAACCCTCGGCGACGACCGCGCCGCCGTCGTCCGTCGGCGGGACGACGAAGACGCGCAGGAACAGCTGCGCGAGCGGCCCGATCGCCAGCGCGTAGGCGATCGTGCCGATCCCGACGGAACCGCCGAGCACGAAACCGGTGGCGACGACCGCCACCTCGATCCCGGTACGGACCAGCCGCACCGACCGGCCGGTGAGGCGGTGCAGCCCCGTCATCAGGCCGTCACGGGGGCCGGGGCCGAAACGGGCGGCTATGTAGAGACCCGTGGCCACCCCGTTGAGGACGATGCCGCCGATCAGCAGCGGGATCTGCACCGCCAGACCGCGGCCGTCCGGGATCAGGGCCAGGGCGGCGTCCATCGCGATGCCGACGACGAAGACGTTGGAGACCGTGCCGAGCCCGGGACGCTGCCGGATCGGGATCCACAGCAGCAGCACGACCGCGCCCACGGCGATCGAGACGACGCCCATCGTCAGCCCGGTGAGCTCGGACAGGCCCTGGTGCAGCACACCCCACGGCTCCAGCCCGAGACCGCCCCTGACCAGCAGGGCCGCGCTCACGCCGTACAGCGTCAGACCGGCGTAGAGCTGGAGGAGCCGGCGGGGGAGCCGCCGTCCACGGAGAGCGGGCGCGATGGACAAGGTGCTGTCCTCCAGGAGTGGAAGGGGTGGAAAGAGCGGAGTGGAAGGAGTGGACTGGTACGTGTCACTCTGTGGCGGGGTGGCATCGGCCAACCATGGCCAATTCGGGGAAGGTGGACTGATTTCCATGACGCAGTGGACTTCGGCGGTCGGAGCGGCACAGCTCGCGCGACAGCTCAACGCCCAACAGCCGCGCCCCGCCGGCCCCGGCACCCGTCGGCCGCCCGCCTACCGCGCCCTCGCCGACGGCGTCCGGCTGCTCGTCCTCGAAGGCCGGGTGCCGGTCGCCGCCCGCCTCCCCGCCGAACGCGAGCTGGCCCTCGCGCTCTCCGTCAGCCGTACGACGGTCGCCGCCGCCTACGAGGCCCTGCGAGCCGAGGGCTTCCTGGAGTCCCGCAGGGGCGCCGGCAGCTGGACCGCCGTACCGGCCGGGAACCCGCTGCCCGCCCGCGGCCTCGAACCGCTGCCGCCGGACTCCCTCGGCTCGATGATCGACCTCGGCTGCGCCGCGCTGACGGCGCCCGAGCCCTGGCTCACCCGCGCCGTACAGGGCGCGCTGGAGGAACTGGCGCCGTACGCGGTCACCCACGGCGACTATCCGGCGGGGCTGCCCGCGCTGCGCCAGACCCTCGCCGACCGGTACACCGCGCGCGGTATCCCGACCATGCCCGAGCAGATCATGGTCACCACCGGCGCGATGGGCGCGATCGACGCGATCTGTCATCTCTTCGCCGGGCGCGGCGAGCGCGTCGCCGTCGAGTCGCCCAGCTACGCGAACATCCTCCAACTGATGCGCGAGGCGGGGGCCCGCCTCGTCCCCGTCGCCATGGCCGAGGGACTGGCCGGCTGGGACCTGCCGCGCTGGCGCCAGGTACTGAGGGACGCCGCGCCCCGGCTCGCGTACGTCGTCGCCGACTTCCACAACCCGACGGGCGCCCTGGCCACCGAGGACCAGCGCAGACAGCTGGTCGAGGCGGCGCGCTCGGCGGGGACCGTGCTCGTCGCGGACGAGACGATGTCCGAGCTGTATCTGGACGGGGACCGGCCGGGCGCCGAACTGCCGCCGCCGGTCTGCGCGTTCGACCCCGCCGGCAGCACGGTCCTCACCGTCGGCTCCGCCAGCAAGGCGTTCTGGGCGGGCATGCGCATCGGCTGGGTGCGGGCCGCGCCCGAGGTCATCCGCTCGCTCGTCTCAGCCCGCGCCTACGCCGACCTCGGCACCCCCGTGCTCGAACAGCTCGCGATCAACTGGCTGATGGGCGGCGGCGGCTGGGAGCAGGCGGTCGAGGTCCGGCGAGCGCAGGGCAGGGAGAACCGCGACGCGCTGGTGGCCGCCGTCCGCAGGGAGCTGCCGAGCTGGGAGTTCGACGTGCCGCGCGGCGGACTGACGCTGTGGGTGCGCACCGGGGGACTGTCGGGCTCGCGGATCGCCGAGGTGGGCGAGCGGGTCGGCGTACGGGTGCCGGGCGGGCCGCGCTTCGGGGTCGACGGGGCCTTCGAGGGGTACGTACGGCTGCCGTTCACCGTCGGGGGCCCCGTCGCCGACGAGGCGGCCGTACGGCTGGCCGCAGCCGCCCGCCTCGTGGAGAGCGGCGCGCGCGCCGGCACGGACACGCCACGCACCTTCGTCGCCTGACCGGCGCCCCGCGCGCGTACGCAAGCCGGGGGAGTCAGCCCTCGGCGGGTACGGCGGTGGGCATCGGCGCCGAGCTCTGGCGCGGCTGCTGCTGTTGCACCTGAACGGTCGGGGAGCCGGACTCCGGGCCTGGTTCGGGCGACCGGGCGGCGGCGGCCGTCGACCCGTCGAGCGGTGTGTGCCGGTCCGGCAGCAGGTCCAGCACCGCCCGCCGGTGCGCGTCGCTCGTGGCGTCGTCGTACGGATCGGGTGTCGCCGGGACCTGGAGTCTGAGCACCGGTCCGGTGCCGAGCCGCGCGTAGCCACGCCCGGTGGGGATGTCCGGGGTGGGAATGGTGTGCGGCGGCGCTCCGAGAACCGCCTCCAACTCCTCGCGCGTGGCGGCGCCCAGCGCGACCCGGGCGCGGGTGTGCGTCCGCACGGTCTCGCCGAGCATGTCCAGGGTCTCGAACTGTTCCGCCACGACCACCGTCACGTTCGCGGCTCTGCCGTGCCGCAACGGCACCTGGAGCAGCTCCTGTGGATCGGGCCGCCCGTCGGCGACCGCCAGATGGGCGAAGGCGCTCGGCCGGTCCAGCAGGAGCCAGAGCGGGCGCTTGGTGTCCTCGGGGACGGCGTGCCCGGACTGCCGGGCGCGGTTGGCGGCGATCAGCCGCCGCTGTGTCTCGTTGGCGGCCCATTCGAGACCGGAGAGCGCGCCCGAGAGCCCGCACTCCACGGCGAGGACGCCCGTACGCCCGCCGAGGCTGGCGTACTCACCGGTCCCGTTGCCCTCCACGATCACCACGTCGCCGTGCGCGAGCGCCTGGAGGGCGATCGAGCGGAGCAGACTCGTGGTGCCGCTTCCGGGGTGCCCGACGGCGAGCAGATGCGGCTCGGTCGAGCGGGCTCCCGTACGCCAGACCACCGGAGGGGCGTCACGGGTCTCGTCGCCCTCCATGACCGGCACGGTGCGCCGGACGGCGTCGGCGTCGGTGAAGCCGAGCACCGTCTCGCCGGGGGCGGTGACGAAGCGCTGGGCGGCGATGCCGGTGGGAAGCGGGGACAGCACGCTCATGACGAGCTCGTTGCCCTCCTCGTCCCAGTCGAAGAGATACTCCCGGCCGCGCCCGGACTTCGCGTGCAGCAGATGCTCGATCCGGACGCGGGAGGAGTACTCGCCGTCGGTGAAGTACGGCGGATACGACACCCGCAGCCGGGTGAGACGCCCGTCGGCGTCGAACTCGTACTCGTCGAACGCCTTGTCCCACTCCCCGCCGTGGGCGAAGAGCGGGGACGGGTCCTCCGGCACGGAGAAGTACGGCACCAGCGCCTCGTAGAGAGAGCGCAGGCGCTGGAGCTCCGCGTCGTCGGGCCCGGTCCGCGCCGGCGTGCGGTCGCGGCCCGTCCAGCCGGCCACCGCCATCACCGAGATGAGGGCGAGGAGCGGTCCGTACGGGACGAGCGCGACCACCAGGACGACGGCCACGACCAGGAACAGCGCGGGACCACGCCGGTCCTTGGGCGTGGCCGCCCATTTCTGCCGTCCCGTGCCGGCCAGCAGACGCAGACCACGGGTGATCGTGATCAGCGGATGGAGGACGTCGGTGGCGCTGTCGGCGGCCGAGCGGGCCATCTCTCGGCTGCGAGCGATGTGAGCGCTGCCGCTGCTCAGAATGCGGGGGAGTGGTCGCCGGGCCACGTCTGTCTCCTGAAGGTGCGGATGGTGCTGAATGTGCTGAGGGGATGGCAGGCGGTCAGAACTTGATCCCGCCCAGTAGGCCGGCGAGGCTGGCGCCTCCGGCCGTGATGCTCGGGGCGATGGCCGTGCCCGCGAGATAGAAGCCGAAGAGCGCGCACACGAGCGCGTGGGACGCCTTGAGTCCGTCCTTCCTGAAGAAGAGGAAGACGATGATTCCGAGCAGCACGACGCCTGACATGGACAGGATCATGAGGGGTTCTCCTGGTTGAGGGGGACAGTCACCATGAGTTGTTCCATGCTCACAGTAAGTATCTATGTGATAAAAGGTGCAAGTGGGTGAAATTCCTGGAATTTCACTGAACCGGCGGACAGCGGAACCTCGTGTACCGCTTGCTGCGGCCTCCGTCGCCCGGAGCCGCCCGCCGGGCAGTAATCTGTCGATTCACCCGTACGGCTGCGCAGTCGTGCGTCCCAGGTCAGCGGTATCAGCGGCAGGAGAGGCGGTTCACCGATGAGCGAGGCCCCCGAGGGCGCGGTCCCGGACGGCGCTGCCGACGCCGCTCCCGACAGCGATGTCGTCGAACTGGCGACGAAGGTCTTCGACCTCGCCCGCCGGGGCGAGACCGAGCTGCTCGCCGCCTACGTCGACGCCGGTGTCCCCGCGAACCTCACCAACGACCGGGGCGACTCCCTGGTCATGCTCGCCTCTTACCACGGGCACGCGCCCGCGGTGGCGGCACTGCTCTCGCGCGGCGCCGAGGCCGACCGTCCCAACGACCGCGGGCAGACCCCACTGGCCGGCGCCGTCTTCAAGGGCGAGGACGCCGTGATCCGCGCGCTGCTCACCGGCGGGGCCGACCCGGCGGCGGGAACACCCTCCGCCGTGGATACGGCGCGGATGTTCGGGAAGACGGACCTGCTGGAGCTCTTCGGAGCGCGGTGAAGGGAGGCGTCGTAAATGTGGTCGCGGTGGCGAAATGGGTGGGTCATCATGACGTCGGGCCCGGAAGGGGCCACCGACGAGAGGCAGAGGAAGATGGTCTACACCAAGCAGGAGACGACGGTCGAGCGATGTTGTCGCGCGGCCTAGGCAGCCTAGGCATCCCCACCCCCCGGTTGCGTCGACAGCTTGATGTGAGGCTCTCCCCATGTTCGATCCAGTCATAGCGCCGAGCGGCACGCTGCTCGGCCTGCTGCAAAGGGGGCGCGGCGACGGCACTCTGCACGCGCTGGCCGCACCCCGTGCCGAGGCGCTCAACGCCCTCAACCACTGCGTGATGAACGACCCGCGCCACGACTGGCAGGTCGAGAACCGCTCCCTCTACTACGCGCGTCTCTATCTCGACCTCCACGGCGATCTCGAACCGCTCGAACACCACCTCTTCCGTGCCGAGGACCACTTCGACACCGAGGAGTCGCGCACCGGGCTCGCCCTCGCCGTACTGGGCCACCTCGCCTCCTACGGACGAGACGACGCCCTGGCGCTCCTGCGCCGGTACGCCGCGTCGGGATCCAACTGGACCTGGGCGCTCGACGAACTGGCGCTGCGCGACGACGACGCGGGCCTGCGGTCGCTCGCTCCCACGATCCTCGCCAGGTTCCCCGCGACGGCCGAGGGCGACGCGGAGCTGGCCACGGCCCTCCAGGGCGCCTTCGAGCCGCGGCCCTGGCGGCTCTGGGCCGACGACCCGCGCGAGACGGTCGCCGCCCGCGTCAGGGCGGCACGGGAACGGGGCTCCTTCGACCGATGGCAGCAGCAGCTGCGGCCCAGCGGACCGCGCCCCGGCTGGAGTGTGCAGGCCGTCTTCGAATGGGCCCAGGACGGCCTCGAACGAGGCACGACCCTGCACGTGCCCGCCGCGCGCTGTCTGACCGCGGTCGCCGGACCCGACGACCGCGCCGCGATCGTCGAAGCCGGCCGCAGTGGACCCGACGGCGCACGCTCGGCGGCGCTGCACTACCTCGCCGAGGCCCGCGATCCCGCCGTGCTCGACCTGATCGAGGCCGCGGCGACCGACCCGTCGGAGAGCCTCGCCGAAGCCGCCGTCGCCGCCTTCGAGCGCATGTGCGGCGAGGCCGCGGTCGACCGGGCGCGCGGCTGGGTGCACCGGCCCGACGCCCTCGGCGCCTCGGCCGCGGGTGTCCTCGCCTCACGAGGCGGCGCGCAGGACGCCCAACTGGTGCTCGGCGCACTCCGGGAGGCCGTACGGTCCGACGGACCCGACGCGCCCCGCCTGTGGACCCTCGTCGACGGCACCGGACGGCTCGGCATCGGCTGCGCCGCACCCGTGCTGCGGCACGTGTACCGGGAGACCGCCTCCTCACAGCTGCGCGGCCGTACGGCCAGGGCGCTGGCCGCCACCGACCCCTCGTACGCCACCGGGTTCGCCGTCGAATGCCTCTGGGACTGCGAGGAGACCACCAGAGAGGTCGCCGCGCTGCACGCCGAGACCGGTGATGTGCGGGTGGCCGACCGGCTGCGGCGGCTCGCGGCCGATCCGGCCGAGGAGGCCGAGGTGCAGACCGCCGTACGGAGCCGGATCGGGCCGGACGCGCCCGCCGTCTGACACCGCCCCGCCCGGGGCGCCGGGCGGGGGCACAGCGGGGGCCCGTCCGCGCGGAAACCGCCGCGGAGGCCCCGGCGGGCGGGTTCTACCGAAGAGGTATGGCCGTACGGGCTCCACCAGGTGAACCGCGCGGCGCGGGCCGTTTGCGATCAGGGGCGCGAGCGGACCAGGACCGTCTTTCGGCCTGCTCACCGGCCCCGGAGACCAATGCTCACGGGACGTTCCCCACGTGGAAAGATCCACGTTGGCGGGACCACCCTCGGTGGGGCGACAACACGAGTATGCGTGTCGTCATCGTCACAGAATCCTTCCCGCCCGATGTGAACGGCGTGGCGCACTGCGCCCTCCAGACCCTGTCTCTTATACACATCTCCG
>NZ_JARJHW010000194.1:0-13629 GCF_040560175.1 Streptomyces panacea | reverse complement strand
AGACAGCCTCGGTATCGCCGGTCGCTCCGCCCGCGGTCTCCGCCCCGTTGGGGCACCCCGCCCCGCCCACCTCGCCGGCACCGCCGCCCTCACCGACGCACGCGCCGGCCCCGGGTATCGGCGCCTCCGTGGCCGACTGGCTGCGAATCCCCCGCCCCCAGGCCGAACCGGGCATCTGGCGCCTCGGCCACCGCCCGCGCCCGCCGGAGGAGCCCGAGCAGGTGCCGGCCCGTCAGCTGTTCAGCGGCGCTCTCGTCGCGTACCTGTGCGGCTGGCTCGTCTGGTCCCTGCTCTGGAACGGCTACCTCGGGGGATGGTGGATCTTCGGCGACAGGTGGTGGCTGCTGCCGATCCAGTGGCTGACCCCGGAGAGCTGGCGGTCCAAGGACAGTGCGAACGTCGAGCTGTACGTCGCGGCGAGCTATCTCTACTACGCCCTCGTCGTCGGCCTGCTCGCAGTCGGCTTCGGCCGTATCGGCAACTGGAACGAGGTCTGGCGGCGCTACGGGGTCCCACTGTGGCCGCTCTTCGTACTGCTGCCGGGTTTCTGGCGCGAGATGCCGCGCACCGTCGACTGGCTGACCTGGGTGTCCAACGTCTACTACGTGCTCCTCGTCGCCGCCGTGCTGGCGGTCATCGGGCGCGCCGGCACCTGGCCTCCCGTACGACGGCGCCTCGGTATGGCCGGCCCGGACGAGCCGCCCCCACCGCCTCCTGCCGACGCCGACCCGGCGGACTGGCCCGAACTCCGCGCCGCGGGACTGACCGAAGCCGCCGCCAAGCTCGCCGAAGCCGTACACCGCGGCACCCTCAGCGATGTCGACTACGCGCGGATCCGCCGAGCGTGGCAGGGCGTCCGGACCCGGCCCGAACGGCTGCCCGCCTTCACCGACACCGTCCGGGCCCACGGGGCGGGCGCCTGCGCCCACCCTTCGGGCGTGCGCGACCTGCCGCTGCGCACCGCCAACCACGACCTCGCCACCGGCCAGGTCAGGATCGGCACCGCCGCGGACCACCCGCGCAATCCGTACGCGCGACGGACGACCGGCGTCGCCCTGGAACCGGGGCTGCTCGGCACGTCGCTGCTCGCCGTCGGCCCCGCCGGCTCCGGCAAGACGCTCAGGCTGGTCCGCCCCGTCGTCGAGTCGCTCTGCCTCCAGGCCCTCGCCAACCGCGCCGCCGTCGTCGCCGTCACCGCCTACGGGGCGGCGCTCGCCCCCGACGACTCCTTCGACCTCGTGATCGCCGTCGGCCGCCCGGGCGCGACCCACGATCTCGACCTCTACGCAAGCGCCGACGACCCCGACGAGGCCGCCAGGACGCTGTCGGAGGCCCTCGTGGGGGATCTGGCGGCCGGTCTCCCCGGCGGAGACAGGCGCCGAGCCGCGACCGCGCTCGCCCAGCTCATCGGTCCGTACCGCAGCGTCCACGGGCACTTCCCCGCCGTCCCGGAACTGCGGGAACTGATCGGCGGTTCCCCCGTGGCCGTCCAGGCACTGCGGACCGCGCTGGAGACATCCGCGGACCCCGGCGCGGCCGCCCAGCTGCGCGAGCTCGACGCACGCGAGCGGCAGGCGACGCGCGGCGACGACATCGGCGTGCTCCTGGCCGAACGCCTCGCCTTCCTGGACCGGCCCGCCTTCGCCGACTTCTTCCGTACGGACGGCAGCGGGCGATCCTTCTCGCTGCGCGCCATCGAGCATCCGCTGAGGGTCAGGATCGACCTGCCCGAACGGGGCCACGCCGAGGCATCGCGGATCATCGCCCGGCTCCTCCTCGCCCAGTTCACCGACGCCGCGCTCGCCCGCGTGGACCGCTCGCTCTTCGCCTGCCTGGTCCTGGACGACGCGACGTACACCGTGACGGGCGACTCCGTCCGCGCCATCCAACGGCTGCGCTCGGCGAACGCCGGAGTGATCCTCCCGCTGCGCACCTTGGAGGACGTCCCCGATCCGCTGCGCGGCCCGCTCCTCGGCGCCGTGGGCTGCCGCATGGCGTTCTCCGGGCTCGGAGCGTGGGACGGCGGGCGCTTCGCGGAGAGCTGGGGCACCGAGTGGGTCCAGACCCGCGACGTCACCAACCGGCAGATCATCTCCGACGAGCCGCTCACCAAGGCGCTGCACTTCATGCGGCGGCTGGTGACCGGCAAGGCTGCCACCGCCGAGGCGATCACGGTGCGAGAGGTCGAGCGTGAACGCTGGTCGGCCTCCGAACTGGCCCACTCCGTGCCGGCGGGCCACGCCGTGCTCTCGCTGACCACCGTCAGCGGGGAGCACGCGCCGCCCATGCTGGTGGACCTCCGTACCTGAGCGACCGAGCGACCTGAGCGGAGGGCGATCTCCGTACGTAGGCGGCGTCGGCGGACATGGCCACGGCGAGGAACGGCGCATGCCCAGGGCCGTCGGCTGTCCGCGTCGCCCGGACTCGCACCCCTGTTCTCGTACACCCTGGCAGAATTGACGTGAGCCGTTTCTACGAGACGGCGAAATCGTCCGCCCGTCCTCTTCATGAAGGTTCTACGGTCCGCCATGCCGCCCACGCTCGCCTCGCTCATCCAGCACTCGGCGCTCAGACTCACCGTGCGCGCGGGGGCGGACCGGCTCGATACACCGGTGCGCTGGGCGCACGTCAGTGAACTCGAGGACCCGGTGCCGTACATGGACGGCGGCGAACTGCTGCTCGTCACCGCGGTCACACTGCACGCCGAGGACCCCGAGGCCATGCGCCGCTACGTACGACGCCTCGTCGGTGCCGGCGTCGTCGGGCTCGGCTTCGCCGTCGGCGTCAACTACGAGGACATCCCGGACGCCCTTGTCGACGCCGCGCACGCGGAGGGACTGCCGCTCCTCGCGGTCCCGCGCCGTACCCCCTTCCTCGCCATCAGCAAGGCCGTCTCGGCGGCGATCGCGGCCGATCAGTACCGGGCGGTCACGGCAGGCTTCGAGGCGCAACGGGAGCTGACCCGCGCGGCGCTCTCCGAGGGGCCCGCCGCGCTGCTGGGCCGCCTTGCCGCGCACGTCGACGGCTGGGCCGCGCTGTACGACGCGACGGGCGCCGTGATCGCTGCCGCGCCGGACTGGGCCGCACGCCGCGCCGCCCGCCTCACGCCCGAGGTGGAACGCCTGCGGGAGCGCCCCGCGCCCGCCAGCGCCGTGGTCGGTGATCCGGACGACCGGGTCGAGCTCCAGTCGCTGGGCAGCGGCCGTCGCGTACGGGGCGCGCTCGCTGTCGGCACGGGGGCGGCGTTGGGCACGGCGGAGCGTTACGCCGTGCACTCGGCCGTTGCCCTGCTGACGCTCACCACGGAGCGGTCACGCGCACTCCAGCAGGCCGAGCAGCGGCTCGGCTCCGCGGTGCTGCGGATGCTGCTCTCAGGACAGCCCGACCACGCGCGGGCGGTGGCGGGTGATCTGTACGGAGGGCTGCTGGACGCCCCGTTCCGGTTGCTCATCGCCGAACCGGCCGAGGCGGCGTCGGACCCCCGCGACCCCACCGCCGACCATCCGCTCCGGTCGCTGACCGACTCGCTGGAGGCGTCGGCGGCGCACGGGGGGGAAGTGGTGCTCGCCGTGCCCGACGGCGAGGAACGGCTCGTCGTGCTCGCGGCGGACGCCGGCGCGGTCGCCGCCGCCTGCGAGACGTACAAGGAGCAGGAGGCGGACGACGCCGGGGTCGTCATCGGCCTCTCCGCCCCGACGGGGCCGATCGCGGCTGCGGGCGCCTACAAACAGGCCGAACAGTCGCTGTCCGTCGCGCGTCGACGGGGCCGCGCGCTGGTGGAGCACGAGGAGCTGGCAGCCGGCTCGCTCCTGCCGCTTCTCGCCGACGACGCCGTGCGGGCCTTCGCCGACGGAATGCTCCGCGCGCTGTACGAACACGATGCCAAGGGGCGCGGCGACCTGGTGGACTCCCTCAGAGCCTGGCTCTCGCGCCATGGCCAGTGGGACGCCGCGGCGGCCGATCTGGGCGTCCACCGGCATACGCTGCGTTACCGCATGCGCCGTGTGGAGGAGATCCTGGGCCGAACGCTGGACGACCCGGACGTCCGGATGGAGCTCTGGCTGGCTCTGAAGACCACCTCGGCGACGCCGCTGCCGGGACCTTAGCGAACGCCTGCGGCCCGGAGCCACAGCGCATCTCGCCTCAACTGCCGCGACGTGTTCGGCATTTACCGCGCGAATCGCCGCGCGCGCCCGGTTCGGGCCTACGGGTGGGCGGTGGACCTTTGTCCGATGGGCCTCGAAGGCAGCGGCGCACCGGTGTCGTGTGTGCCAAAGCGTCACAGCCCGCGCCTGTCACCACTCCACCCCGGACAAATCCCGTGGACGTTCCGCGCCCCTACGGTGGGGGAGACAACTCCACCACTTCGGAAGGGCCGGGACTCGCAATGCCGAACGAAACTGTGGCAGCCACCCATGCCTTCTGGCTCGCCGGACGCCAGGCCACCGGTGAGGAGACCTTCGACGTCACGTCCCCGTGGGACGGCCGGCTCGTCGGCAAGGTCGCCGTCCCGACAGAGGCTCAGGTCGAGGAGGCCGTCGCCGCCGCCTACGCCGTGCGCGACGAGTTCGCCGCGACGCCCGCGCATGTCAGGGCCGCCGCGCTCGACCACGTGTCCCGGCGTCTCGTCGAGCGCACCGAGGAGATCGCCCGTCTGATCTCCGCCGAGAACGGCAAGCCCATGAAGTGGGCGCGCGGCGAGGTGGGCCGCGCCGTCTCGGTCTTCCGGTTCGCGGCCGAGGAGGCCCGGCGGTTCAACGGCGGCGAGGCCCAGCGACTCGACACCGACGCGGGCGGCACCGGTCGCCTCGCGCTGACCCGCCGCTTCCCGCGCGGCGTCGTCCTCGGCATCGCGCCGTTCAACTT
This sequence comes from Streptomyces panacea, assembly GCF_040560175.1. NCBI lineage: Bacteria > Bacillati > Actinomycetota > Actinomycetes > Kitasatosporales > Streptomycetaceae > Streptomyces > Streptomyces panacea. The sequence goes on along the minus strand of NZ_JARJHW010000194.1, from coordinate 8,763 downwards.
CCCGCTGAATCTCTGCGCCCACAAGATCGCCCCGGCCATCGCGGTCGGCGCCCCGATCATCCTCAAGCCCGCCCCGGCGACCCCGCTCTCCGGTCTGCTCATCGGCGAACTGCTCGCCGAGACCGAGCTGCCGGCCGGTGCCTGGTCGGTGCTGCCCGTCGCCAACGACCGGATGCCCACCCTCGTACAGGACGAGCGGTTGCCGGTGATCTCCTTCACCGGCTCCGACAAGGTCGGCTTCGCCATCATGGACTCGGTGCCGCGCAAGCACTGCACCCTCGAACTCGGCGGCAACGGTGCGGCAGTTGTCCTTGCCGACTACGCGAGCGAGAAGGATCTCGACTGGGCGGCGACCCGGATCGGTACCTTCTCCAACTACCAGGGCGGCCAGTCCTGCATCTCGGTGCAGCGCGTCGTCGCTGACGCGTCCCTGTACGGGCGCCTCGTACCGAAGATCGTCGCCGCCGTCGAGGCGCAGATCACCGGAGACCCGTCCGACGACGCCACGGACGTCGGCCCCCTTGTCAGCGAGGACGCCGCCAAGCGCGTCGAGGCATGGGTGGACGAGGCCGTTCAAGCCGGCGCCCGGCTCCTGGCCGGCGGAAAGCGCGACGGTGCCTCGTACGCGCCCACCGTCCTCGCCGACGTCCCGCCGGACGTCACGATCTCCTGCGAGGAGGTCTTCGGCCCCGTACTCACCCTCAGCCGGGTCGACGGTGAGGACGCGGCGTTCGAAACGGTGAACGACTCCAAGTACGGCCTCCAGGCGGGCGTTTTCACACACGACGTGCAGGCAGCGTTCCGTGCCCACCGGGCGCTCGAGGTCGGTGGCGTGATCGTGGGCGACGTCCCGTCGTACCGCGCCGACCAGATGCCGTACGGCGGTGTCAAGCAGTCCGGCGTCGGCCGCGAAGGCGTGAGCTACGCGATGGCGGACTACACGTACGAGCGCGTGATGGTCTTCACGGGCCTCGCCCTCTGACGGAGTGGACGCGCCACGCGCATCAGTACCGAGGAGAGATGGCCGAGACCGCCGCGCGGCGGTCCCGGCCATTTCCGTGTACGCCTACGGGTCCCTCCCCGCGGCCCCGACGGCGCGCGTCAGGGCTGGCTACGGCCTCGGTATTCGGGTAGATACGGACGAGTAGTACCGGCCGGTACTTTTCCACCAGGGCGGCAGTACAGCGTCTTGGCCGGTCGGCCCATCGACCCGACGTTCGCGGCGAGGTGAGTTCCCGATGTCCGCTCCATCCGATTCATTCGACACGGCCCAGCGCTCGGAGCCCAAGGTCTCCGAGCGGGAAGCACGACAGGTGGCCGAGGCCGCCCGTGAGCAGGGCTGGCGCAAGCCGAGCTTCGCCAAGGAGCTGTTCCTCGGCCGTTTCCGGCTCGATCTCATCCACCCCCACCCCGCACCCCAGGCGGAGGACGTACGGCGCGGAGAGGCCTTCCTGGCCACGCTGCGCGAGTTCTGTGAGACGAGGATCGACGGGGCGCGGATCGAGCGCGAGGCGCGCATCCCCGACGAGGTGGTCAACGGCCTCAAGGAACTCGGCGCCTTCGGTATGAAGATCGACAGGAAGTACGGCGGCCTCGGCCTCACCCAGGTGTACTACAACAAGGCCCTCGCCCTGGTCGGCATGGCGAACGCGTCGATCGGCGCGCTGCTCTCCGCGCATCAGTCGATCGGCGTACCGCAGCCGCTCAAGATGTTCGGCACCCAGGAGCAGAAGGACACGTTCCTGCCGCGCCTCGCCCGCACCGACATCTCGGCCTTCCTGCTGACGGAGCCCGACGTCGGCTCCGACCCCGCGCGGCTCGCCACCACGGCGGTGCGCGACGGCGACGACTACGTCCTGGACGGCGTCAAGCTGTGGACGACCAACGGCGTCGTCGCCGACCTCCTCGTCGTGATGGCCCGCGTACCGAAGTCGGAGGGGCGCAAGGGCGGCATCACCGCGTTCGTCGTCGAGGCGGACTCGCCCGGCATCACGGTGGAGAACCGCAACGCCTTCATGGGTCTGCGCGGCCTGGAGAACGGGGTCACGCGCTTCCACCAGGTGCGCGTCCCGGCGGCGAACCGCATCGGCCCCGAGGGCGCCGGCCTCAAGATCGCCCTCACCACCCTCAACACCGGCCGCCTGTCGCTGCCCGCGATGTGCGTCGGCGCCGGCAAGTGGTGCCTCAAGATCGCTCGCGAGTGGACGGCGGCACGCGAGCAATGGGGCAAGCCCGTCGCGCACCACGAGGCGGTGGGGGAGAAGATCTCGTTCATCGCGGCGACGACGTTCGCGCTGGAGGCCGTGGTCGACCTGGCGTCCCAGATGGCCGACGAGGACCGCAACGACATCCGTATCGAGGCGGCGTTGGCCAAGCTGTACGGCTCCGAGATGGGCTGGCTGATGGCGGACGAACTCGTCCAGATCCGCGGCGGACGGGGCTTCGAGACGGCGGACTCGCTGGCGGCCCGCGGTGAACGCGCCGTGCCCGCCGAGCAGGTGCTGCGCGACATGCGGATCAACCGGATCTTCGAGGGCTCCACGGAGATCATGCATCTGCTGATCGCCCGCGAGGCGGTCGACGCGCACCTGGCGGTGGCCGGCGACATCATCGACCCCGACAAGACGCTGTCCGACAAGGCGAAGGCCGGGGCGCAGGCGGGCGTCTTCTACGCGCGCTGGCTGCCGAAACTGGTCGCGGGTGCCGGCCAACTCCCCAACTCCTACGCGGAGTTTCACCCCAAGGGGCATCTGGATCTCTCGGCGCACCTGCGCTATGTGGAGCGGACGTCGCGCAAGTTGGCCCGTTCGACCTTCTACGCCATGTCGCGCTGGCAGGGCGGGATGGAGACCAAACAGGGCTTCCTGGGCCGCATCGTGGACATCGGCGCCGAACTGTTCGCGATGAGCGCGGCGTGCGTACGGGCCGAGATGCTGCGCACCGGGGGAGAGCACGGCCGTGAGGCCTACCAGCTCGCCGATGTGTTCTGCCGGCAGTCCCGGATCCGGGTCGAGGAGTTGTTCACGCGGCTGTGGTCCAACACGGACGACGTCGACCGCAAGGTCGTGAACGGTGTGCTGTCCGGTACCTACACCTGGCTGGAGGAGGGCATCATCGACCCGAGCGGCGACGGCCCCTGGATCGCTGACGCCACGCCGGGCCCCTCCGAACGGGACAACGTCCACCGGCCGATTCGCTGAGCGACGGCGGGGACAGAGAGCCGGCCGCACGAAGAGACCACCGGGCCGCGTCTTCCTTACGGAAGACGCGGCCCGGAGTGTGCGGGGCGGTGCCTCAGTTGAACGGGTCGAGCGTGAGGAACGCCTGCCGCGGGTCACCGTTGTGCACCAGCGACTCGTGGGCGCCGACGTCGTCGAAGGCGAAGCCGTACGCCTTGCCGTCGACCATCTGCGCGTGGATCTTCCGGGAGTAGTGGTTGGTGACGGAGTCCTTGTAGAAGTCCGCCGAACCGGCGTCGGGCTGGTTGGGGTTGGTCAGGAGCGTGGAGCGGTTGAACCCCGCGCACAGGGTGCGTGAAATCGGGCCCCGTACTTGGTCGTTGGGGGCGTCGAGCAGCTTGTAGCAGCCGAAGATGCTGTCGGCGTCGGGCTTCTGGAACGAGGTGACCACCGCGCCCGAGGTGTTGGTGAAGTTCATGACGTTGCCGGAGACCCTGCCGACGTACTTGACCGCCGGCTGATTCGCGAACGGGGTCACCGTGAGTGGGGAGTTGGCGTACTTCGCCCACACCCGGTTGATGTAGTCGTTCATGACACCGGCCGGCAGAGCGCCGGACGCGATGCCGTGACCGGGCGCGAGAGCCCGCAGAACGGTGCCGTCCGACCGGGTCTGGATCAGACCGGCCCAACCGCCCGGCTGCCCCCTGAGAGAGTCGAAGAAGCCGTTGTAGCCACCCGGCTTCAGATGACCCGTGGTCTTGGTGGTGCCGTCGGGACCCTTGACACCGACCGCGTACGGCGCCGAGAACATGTCGACCTGGGTGCTGTTGATCCACAGACCGGCGTCGTTGAGCGTGTACTCCGACCAGTTGAACAGGATGTTCCTGTTCGGGTCGCTCGGATTCTGCACGGCGGGCTGGACCAGGCCGCCGGTGGCCAGCCTGAAGTCGAGCTTCTGCCCGTACGAGAAGTAGACCCGTCCGGAGAACTTCGGCAGCTGGATCGTCTTGCTCTGGCCCGGGGCCGGACCGGCGATCGAGGCGTCGGGCGCCGGGGTCGGCGGATTGCCGCCGCCGGGCCAGGCGTGGAAGGTGCCGTTGGAGTCGGCCCAGCCCTGCCGGCCGGACGAGAGCTCCGTACCGAGGTTGTAGATGTAGACCTGCTCGCCGCGGGCGGAGTTGTTCGTGATGGTGAACGGAATGGTGTTGGGAACGGCGGCCTCGGCCGGGGCCGCGGCTGTCAAGGCCGTGAATCCGGTGGTGAAGACCACCGCGGCAGCCAGAGAAGCCAGCAGCTTGCGTATCGCAGGCACTCGCTCTTCCTCCTCGTCAGGTAGATCCCAGTGGGGGCGGTGGGGGGCGGAATCTGACGTACGGACGCCGCCGGTGAGGCGGTGCGAATGAAGGGTCGGCAGCCGGAACCGGAAGCCGGGAACGGGGAAACCGGAAAGGGAGCGACTCCTCAGTTTGGTACAGACCTTTCTGAGAGCGCTCTCAGAATTGCGCCACGCGTGAAGCGTGTCAATGCGGATGCCGCAACTTGCCGAAGATCTCTCGACGCCGACGCCGACGCCGACGCCGACGCCGACGCCGACGCCGACGCCGACGCGGGCCGGGCCGAGGCGGCGCGGCGTCGCCGCCCGGCCGGTGTGTGACCCCGGCGGCTCGCATGCAGCACAATCGAGCCTCGACGTGACCACACGGGGCACGAACCGCGCGCTCGGCCGAGGACGCCGCCGGGGACGCGGGGTCGAGGGCCCCGTCAACCGACGATTGGGGCAGGCATGTTCGGGGCGGGGAACCAAGGTCGGCCCGGCGGCCGGCGCGCACGACTACGCCGCGTGGCGGCGCTCGCGCTCGTCGGCGCCGTACTGACCGGCGCGGCCGCCTGCGGTGGCGACGGCACGAGCGACGGCGACAAGGGTGCCGAGGAGTCGGGAGCGGACGGCAAGGCGCCCGCCTCCACCCCCGCCGGAGACGCCGTAGACTCGGCCGGCTCGGACGAGTCCGCCGACAACGGTGGCGCCGGCGACTCCGGGGCCGGCGGAACCGGGGCCCTCAGCCTGCGCGACCTCACGAGCCTCGCCTTCACCGACGGCGAGAAGATCGGCAAGTACACCGCGGGAGAGTTCTCCCTCGGCGCGCCCGGCGGCGAGGACTACACCGCCGACCCCGCCACCTGCCAGCCGCTCGTCAGCCTCGCCAAGGGCGCCACCGCCTTCGACCTGGCGTCCGAGGTGAACCGCAACGTCGACGTCGCCGAGGAGATGGTGGGCACGACCGTCGCCGTACAGCTCCGCTCCTACAACGGAGGCGGCGCGGCCGCCGTCATGAAGGCCCTCGGCGCGGCCGGCAAGGAGTGCGCGGGCGGCTTCGTGGAGAACCGGGCCATCGCCAAGGGGCAGTACCTGAAGGTCGAGCCGGTCAAGGCACCCGACCACGGCGACGAGGCGCAGGCGTACCGCTTCACGATCCTCGACGTGAAGGGCACGCTGAAGCTGTACGAGTACCTCACCGTCGTACGTTCCGGCACCACCACCCTCTCCTTCCGGGCCGACATCCTCGACACGAAGGACATCGGCGGGGTGCCCGAAGAGGTCATCACGGCGCAGTGGAAGAAGTTCGAGGCGGGCGCGACGGGCTGACAGCCGGGACCGGCCGGCAGGACCGGCCGGGACCCGTCCCGCGCCCCGGTTTCGGCCCTCACTGCCCGCGCCGTGGCCGGATGCGGCAAGAATGGGGCCATGAGCGACAGTCCAGCCCCTCTCGCCGACCCCCATATCGCCTTCGACGCGTCCGAAGGCCGCCGGGACATCGTCGTCCTCGGCTCCACCGGGTCCATCGGCACCCAGGCGATCGACCTGGTCCTGCGCAACCCCGACCGCTTCCGTGTCACCGCGCTGTCCGCCGCAGGCGGACGGGTCGGGCTGCTCGCCGAGCAGGCGCGACAGCTACGGGTGCGCACCGTCGCGGTCGCCCGCGAGGACGCCGTGCCCGCACTGCGCGAGGCGCTGGGGGCGGAGTACGGTGCCGAGCCGCTCCCCGAGATCCTGGCCGGGGCGGACGCCGCCACCGACCTCGCGACGTCCGCGTGCCACACGGTTCTCAACGGCATCACCGGATCCATCGGCCTCGCGCCGACCCTCGCCGCCCTCGAAGCCGGCCGCACGCTCGCCCTGGCCAACAAGGAGTCGCTGATCGTCGGCGGCCCGCTGGTCAAGGCGCTCGCCGAGCCGGGGCAGATCATCCCGGTCGACTCCGAGCACGCCGCGCTCTTCCAGGCCCTCGCGGCGGGCACCCGCGCCGATGTGCGCAAGCTGGTCGTCACGGCCTCCGGCGGCCCCTTCCGCGGCCGTACGAGGGCCGAGCTGGCCCACGTCACCCCGGACGCCGCCCTCGCGCACCCCACGTGGGCGATGGGCCCCGTGATCACGATCAACTCCGCGACCCTCGTCAACAAGGGACTGGAGGTCATCGAGGCGCATCTCCTGTACGACATCCCGTTCGAACGCATCGAGGTTGTCGTCCACCCCCAGTCCTACGTTCACTCCATGGTGGAATTCACGGACGGCTCGACCCTCGCGCAGGCCACGCCGCCCGACATGAGCGGTCCGATCGCCGTGGGCATCGGCTGGCCGGTACGGGTGCCGGATGCCGCGCCCGCCTTCGACTGGTCCACGGCGTCGACCTGGGAGTTCTTCCCGCTCGACAACGAGGCCTTCCCGTCGGTGGGACTCGCCCGGCATGTCGGATCGCTGGGTGGGACTGCTCCGGCGGTGTTCAATGCCGCCAACGAGGAGTGCGTGGACGCGTTCCTGGCGGGGCGGCTGCCGTTCAACGGCATCATGGATACCGTCACCGAAGTCGTCGCCGAGCACGGACAGCCCGCCAAGGGAACCTCGCTCACCGTGGCGGACGTCCTCGAAGCGGAGACCTGGGCCCGCGCCCGGGCCCGCGAAGTGGCAGAGAAATTCGGCGAAGAACAGCCAGCGGAGGCTCGCGCATGACGATCCTGTTGACAGTCCTCGGCATAGTGATCTTCGCTGCGGGGCTGCTCTTCTCCATCGCGTTCCACGAGCTGGGTCACCTGTCCACGGCCAAACTCTTCGGCATCCGCGTGCCGCAGTACATGGTCGGTTTCGGCCCCACCATCTGGTCGCGCCAGAGGGGCGACACCGAGTACGGGCTCAAGGCGATTCCGCTCGGTGGCTACATCCGCATGATCGGGATGTTCCCGCCGGGCGCCGACGGACGCATCGAGGCGCGGTCCACCTCGCCCTGGCGGGGCATGATCGAGGACGCCCGCTCGGCTGCCTTCGAGGAGCTGAAGGAGGGCGACGAGACCAGGCTCTTCTACACGCGTAAGCCGTGGAAGCGCGTGATCGTGATGTTCGCGGGACCCTTCATGAATCTCGTCCTCGCCGTCGTGATCTTCATGGGCGTCGCGATGAGCTTCGGATTCCAGACCCAGACCACCGAGGTCGCCGGCGTTCAGAAGTGCGTCATCTCTCAGAACGTGGCGCGTGAGAAGTGCGAGTCGGGCGACCCCGTGTCGCCGGCCCGCGCCGCCGGTCTCAAGGAGGGTGACAAGATCGTCGCCTTCAACGGACAGCGGGTCGGGGACTGGTCCGCGCTCTCCAGCCTCATCCGCGAGACGATCGGCCCCGCCACCATCACGGTCGAACGTGACGGCAAGGAGCAGGTGCTCCAGGCGACGCTCGCGAAGAACATGGTGGCGCAGAAGAACTCGGACGGGGAGGTCGTCCCGGACAAGTTCGTTCCCGCCGGCTACCTGGGCTTCGCCGCGGCCACCGAGATCGTGCCGCTCTCCTTCGGAGACTCCGTCGACCGCATGGGCGACATGATCGTGACCGGTGTCGAGTCGATCATCGCGCTGCCCTCCAAGATCCCCGATCTGTGGAACGCGGCCTTCTCCGACGGCGACCGCAAGGACGACTCGCCGGTGGGCGTCGTCGGCGCCGCGCGGATCGGCGGCGAGGTGATGACGCTCGACGTCCCGGCGCAGAACCAGATGGCGATGATGCTGTTCCTGCTGGCCGGATTCAATCTCTCGCTGTTCCTCTTCAACATGCTGCCGCTGCTGCCGCTCGACGGTGGGCACATGGCCGGGGCGCTGTGGGAGTCCGCGCGGAGGAAACTCGCCCGCGTCTTCAAGAGGCCGGACCCGGGGCCGTTCGACGTCGCGAAACTCATGCCCGTCGCCTACGTCGTGGCCGGGATCTTCATCTGTTTCACGCTGTTGGTGCTGATCGCCGACGTGGTGAATCCGGTCAAGATCACGTAGCCGACGGGGAGCCTGGCGCCCGGAGCGCTCCCCGCGACGGGGAACGGCTCAGGCCGTCGAAGCGGATACAGGTTTACGGCCGGGTGTCTCTTTGATCCCGGCCGTAAACCTTTGGAAGGTTTGCGCACAGCGATGTGCTCGTTCGGTGGGCCGGTGCCGTAATCTCGATGGTTGGAGCCCGCCGAACTCGGGACCACGAACCACACCTTGGGGTTGCACAGCAGATGACTGCGATTTCTCTCGGAATGCCGGATGTTCCGACGAAGCTGGCCGATCGGAG
>NZ_JARJHW010000193.1:0-13690 GCF_040560175.1 Streptomyces panacea | reverse complement strand
GCGAGGCGGGCCATTGGGTGGTCACCGAGGTGAGCAATCAGTCGACGGGGTACTGCCCGGATGTCAGTTCGTGGCCCGCGGTCGCGGCGGCGGTAGCCGGGGCGGGGGTCGCGCACCCGGGTGGATATACGCACGAGGTGATGTTCCGGCGCTGCCCGGGCTGTGGGGAGATCGGCATCGTGCGGGAGGGCGAGTTCGTGTGTGTCTTCTGTGGGGGTGATCTGCCGGAGGTGTGGAACGTGGGGTAGTCGTCCGGCGGAGCCGGCCGGTGGTGTCTGTTCTGTACATGTCGATACGTGATAGGCAGCGAACACCGGAGGGGGGTTGGACGGGCCGGTAAGGCGACCAGTGCGTGACGACCGTGAGGAGTGGCCTCTCGTGCAGGAGCAGGCGTGGCAGCGACGAGTGACGTCCGCGCTGTCCGGGGCCGGGCAGGAGCCGGCGCTGGTGCTGGTCGAGGGCGACGCCGGTATGGGGAAGAGCAGACTGGCGCACCGGCTGCTGGAGTTGCCACAGGCGCGGGCGGTGGCGCGGCTGGTGGTGACCTTCCAGGCCTCGGGCGGCTTCGTGGTCGCCGATCCGCTCGGCCCGGAGCCACGCGTCGGCAGTTCGGCGGTGCCCGGGAGACGGCTGAACGGTACGGGGGCGCCGGTCGGAGTCGTGGCCGCGCCGCCGGTCAACGAGCCGTACGAGCGGGCATCCGCACACGGCCCGCCCCCGGAAGCGGCCCGGCTCGGGGTGCGGCTCACCCCGTACCAGGCGCTGGAGGCGCTTCTCGCCTCCGTCCGCCCCGCCCTGCTCGTCGCCGAGGATCTCCACCACGCGGACGTCGACTGCCTGGCTCTGCTGCGCGGTCTGCTGAGGGAGCCGCCCACTCCCTTCGCGGCGGTGCTGACCTACCGGCCCGAGCAACTGCCCCGACCCGGGCTGCCGTTGGGCCGGGCCGTGGACTATCCGGCGCGGCTGTCGGTCGCGCGGTGGCGGCTGGAGCCGTGGGACGAGGGGCACGTGCGGTGTGTGGCGGGGGAGTTGCTGGGGGCGCACCGGTGTCCGCAGGAGTTCGTGGGGCGGCTGCGGCAGCGTTCCGGCGGGGTGCCGCAGGTCGTTGTGGACCTGTTGCGGATGCTGCGGGACGACGCTGCCGACCGGGGCCGAGGGCGGGGCCGGGACCGGGGCAGGGGCCGGGACGCGGAGCTGACCGCGCGGGAGTGCTTCTCCGCCCGGGACGTGGACGAGGCCGGGGTGCCGGTCCGGCTGGCGGAGCTGGTGCTGGACAGGACCGCCGCGCTGCCGGAGGCGTACCGCCCGATCGTTTGGGCGGCGGCGGTGCTGGACGAGCCGGCGGGCGCCGAGAACCTGGCGGCGGTCGCGGGCTGTCGCGGGGACGGTGGCCGTACGGCGCTGATCGCGGCGCTGGAGGGCTCGGTCCTGTGCGAGACGAGCGAGGGGCGGTACGGATTCGCGGTGCCGCTGGCGGCGTCGGCGCTCTACGCGGAGTTGCCGGGTCCGGTGCGGGAGCGGCTGCACCACCGGGCGGCGGCGATGCTCGCCGCGCACGAGCCGGTGCCGTGGGCGCGAATCGCACGCCACTGGCGCGGTGGCGGTCGCACGGAGGACTGGCTGCGGGCCGCGGAGCACCTTGTGAACGACGACGAGGCGGCGGTCACGCTGCTGGAAGAGGCGTTGGACGTGGGCGGTCTCCCGCCTGACAGGCGGGGGCGGTTGGCGCTGACGCTCGCCCGTGGCGCCGTGTTCGGCCGCCGCTCCGAGGGGACGGCCCGCGTCCTGCGCGGGATCGTCGAGGACCCCGCGCTGCCCGCCGCCGACCGGGGCGAGATACGGCTCGAACTGGGCCTGCTCCTGCACAATCGCATGAGGCGCTTCGCGGAGGGCCGCAGCGAACTGCGCCGGGCGGCACACGAGTTGGCCGAGGCCGAGCGGCCCGCGCTCGCCGCGCGGGCGATGGCCGCGCTGGCGAACCCGTTCTTCCCCGGCGCCTCACTGGCCGAGAACGTGACCTGGCTGGAGCGCGCGGAGGCGGCGGCCGACGCGTCGGGGGACCGCGCGGCACGCACGGCGACCGGCGCCTGCCGGGCGACCGTGCTGATGAACACCGGCGACCTGGAAGCTTGGCGGCTGATCGCGCGGCTGCCCCGTGACAGCGCGGACCGGGCCAGCCGCCGGCAGGTGGCGCGGGGCCTGTGCAACACGGCGAACGGCGCGGTGTATCTGGGCCACTACCGGCGCGCGGACGAACTGCTGAGGGAGGGCATCGAACTGGCCGCGCGCAGCGGCGCACCGTTCCTGGAGCGGGTCGGACGCGGTACGGCCCTGTTCCGCGACTGGCTGACCGGCCGCTGGGAGGGCCTGGCCGAACGGTGCACGGGCCTGGTCGCCGAGGACGGCAGCGCGAGCGACGCCCGAGTGGTGCTGGCCCTGCTGGCGCTGGCGAAGGGGGACTGGGCGGCGGTGCGGGACTGGCTTCCCCGAGGCGACCCGCCGTCGCCGCGCGCGCCGTGCGGGACGGACGACGCGTACGAGAACGGCGACGTGTATCTGGCTGGTGGCGCGTACGAGAACGGCGGCGCGTACGAGTCCGGCGGCGCGTACCGGAGCTACCGGGCGTACGAGACCTACCGCGCGTACGAGACCTGCGAGGCCCCGGTCGCGGCCACGGCGGCGGGCGCCCATATCCGGCTCCTGCTGGCCCGGCAGGATGTGGAGTCCGCCGCCGACGCCGCCAGGTCGGCCTGGGCGTGGCTCGGCAGGAAGGGGGTCTGGGTCTGGGGCGCCGAGCTGGCTCCCTGGGTGGTCGAGGCCCATACCCGCGCCGGGCAGCGGGAGTCGGCGCAGCGGGTGGTGGCCGAGTTCGCGGCCGGTCTGACCGGGCGCGACGCCCCGTCGGCGACGGCGGCACTGCTCTGGTGCCGGGCCGTGCTGGCGGAGGCGGACGGTGAGTTGGCGGAGGCGCGGGCGCGTTTCCGGCAGTCGGGCGCGGCGTACGCGGCGCTGCCGCATCCGTACGCCCGCGCGCTCATGACCGAGGGCGCGGGCCGTTGCGCGCTCCTGCTCGGCGGCAGCGAGATGGACGAGGCCGTCGGGGAACTCACCCGCTGTGTGGCTGAGTTGACGGACCTCGGCGCGGTCTGGGACGCCGCGCGCGTACGGGCGACGCTGCGCGCCTACCGCCCCACCGCGCAACGGCGGCCGCCGGGCCGGCCGGCGTACGCGGAGCGCATGTCCCCGCGCGAGGGGGAGGTGGCGGAACTGGCGGCCACCGGGCTCACGAACCGCGAGATCGCGGCCACGCTGTATCTGTCGCCGCGCACGGTGGAACAGCACGTGGCGCGGGCGATGCGCAAGCTCGGCATCGCCAGTCGGCAGGGCTTGGCGAAGGAGGTGGCGCGGGTCCGTCCGACGCACGGCGAGGGCGAAGGCGAAGAGGAAGGGGCAGGGGGCGGCGGTGCTTAGGCCCTGTCCGGCGGATCTTCGGGGACCCGGGTCATCGCGGTGACATCAGCCGCGCCGCGGCGAGCTCGGGCTGATTCCCGAAGATCCACCGGACCGGACCCGGACCGGACCCGGACCGGACCCGGAGTGGGCAGGACCGGAGCGGACCCGGCAGGACCCACGACGAAGGGCGGGCCGACCGTTGTACGTGGTCGGCCCGCCCCACCGGCGGGTGCCGGTCAGATCGAATGTCGGGACATCAGCTGCACATGGTCGTGCGCATCACGTCGGCCTGACTGGCCCAGCTGGCGCAGCCCGTGCCGGAGTGTCCGTACCAGTTGTGGCCGAACTCGTGGGCGGCCAGCAGCGCGAAGTCGCCGACCATGGTGGACAGTTCGATGCGCTGGCCCGCGCCCCAGTTGCAGCCCACGACGTTGCCCGCGCCGCAGCCCTGCACGTAGCCGCCGACACAGGAGACGGGCGTACCGCTGGATGCCGTCTCGGTCCCGGCGCCCCAGTAGTTGGCGCCCTGGCGTATCGCGCCTTCGCGACCGCTACAGGACGAGGTGATGTGGTAGCTCCACGCCGGTACGCGGACGTCCCGCTTGTTGGCGTTCACCGTCGGGAGGTCCGCCAGGTTGCCGGCGTCGCCGGTCTCGAAGCGGGGCGAGGAAGGGGTGGGGTCCGCTGCGACGGCGGCCTCGGCGGCCTGCGTCATGGCGGCGGGACGGGCGATGTCACTGTTCTCGACGGCGTTGGCCGACGTGGGGAGCGCGAAGAGAAGGGCGGCTGCTACGGCCGATGCCCCAGCGATTCTTCGGATTGACGAGAGCATGACATATCTCCTTGTGGGGGGAGCGGCGCACATTCACATCGGTACAACCAGTCACGCCGGTACGACCCGTCGTGGACGACGCCGCGAGACTCGGGCCCGTGGGGCAGGCCCCGTACATGGGGGGATCGCCAGCAAAGTACGTGCGCCCGTGGCCTCCGCCTATCCGGGTCCCCCGACATACGGATACGCAAAGAACCCCCGACGACGGAGTCGCCGGGGGTGGATGCGGCCCGTCAAGAGGACCTCGACAGGATCACGAAAGGGCCTCGACGGGACCTCAGAAGGACCGCGACGGGACCTCAGCAGGACCGCGACGAAGACCTCAGCAGGACGTCGAAAGAGGTCTTGGCGGGACCGTCGACCGGGTCGTCAGCGGAGGTTGAAGCGCTCCGCCCAGGACATGACGTCCGCCGTGGTCGCGTTGCCGCCGCACAGCACAAGGCCGAGGCGCGCCTCGCCGCCGACGCGTTCCAGTACGCGGCGGGCGGCCGGGAGGAGACAGCCGGCGGCCGGTTCGGCCCAGACCTTCGCGTGGTTCGCCAGATCGAGAGTGCCCTGGACGGCCTCGGCGTCCGAGACCACGAGTACGTCGCTGACCAGGGCGGTCACATGGTCGTAGGTGATCCGCGAGACCGTGGGCGCGCTGAGCGTGGAGACGATGGACGACAGCTGGACCGGCTTCGGACCCCCGGTGGCCAGCGCCTCGGACATGGCCTGCGCGCCTTCGGTCTCGACGCCCCAGATCCGTACGCCGGGCAGGCGCGCGTGCAGAGCCGCGGCGGCGCCGGAGATGAGCGCGCCGCCGCCGATGGAGACGAGTACATCCGTGATCTCGGTGCTCGCGTCGTCGGCGAGTTCGAGGCCGACCGTGCCCTGTCCGGCGACGACCAGCGGGTCGTCGAAGGGGTGGACCATGGTGAGTCCGTCGGCCTGGAGCCGGGACATGAGCGAGAATGCGTCGTCCATCGTGTCGGTCAGCCGCACGGTCGCGCCGGCCGCCTCCGCGATCTCCACGGCGCGCGCGGGCGCGGACTTCGCCATGACGACGGTGGCTTTCACGCCCAGCGCCTCGGCCATGACCGCGACGGAGATCGCGTGGTTGCCGCCGCTCACCGCCACCACCCCGGCCGCGCGGTCCGCCTCGCTCAGGGACAGGAGCTTCGCCGTCGCCCCGCGCGCCTTGAAGGAACCGGTGCGCTGCAACACCTCCAGCTTGGCGGTGACGGGAACCCCGAGCAGCGCCGACAGTCCGGGGCTCTCGACCGTCGGCGTACGCACGACATGTCCGGCGATCAGTCGCGCCGCCGCTTCGATGTCCGAGATGCCGATCACGACACGTACCTCCTGCTTGACACCCGATTGCCGCTGCCTCAGGAGAGACCGTACAGATCGCCGCCCGCGTGACCGGCCGGGGGTGCGGATACGGGGGTGCGGATACGAGCGGCACGGGTCCTGGGGCGACACGCTAGTACTGGAGCGCCGTCGCGACGTCCCTGCCGATGCGGTCGACCGCGCCGAGGTCGAGCCCGTAGTGCACGTAGCGGCCGTTGCGTTCCGTCCGTACGAGTCCCAGGTCGCGCAGCGCGCGCAGATGGCGTGAGACCTGGGGGCGCGTCATCGACAGCCGGTCCGCCAGATCCGCCGTGGTCATCGACTGGCGGGCGATCAGCCGGCACAGCCGTACGCGGCTCGGATCGGTCAGCGCGAGCATGCGGCTACGGGCCAGGGTGACGCCCACCACCGGGGCGTCCACCGGGAAGTGCACGACCGGCGGCAGGCCCGGCTCGTTCTTCACCACCAGGTGCGGGGCGCCGTAACGGGTGGGGATGAGCAGCACCGGCGTACGGGCCGGGGAGATCACCGCGTGGTGCACCTTGTCGAAGACGACGCGCGGCGGGTCGGCGAGCCGGACGCTGGAGGGGCTGAGCGCGGCCAGCGCCGCCGCGGGGCCGTCGTCCGCGAGCCGCTGCCGTACGCGGTGCGCGGCGCGGGCCAGGAGGGGTTCGGTCGCGGCCCACAGGGCGCCGAAGAAGACCGGGCGGCACAGGTCGAGGAAGGCGAGCACGTCGGCGCGCAGGGCCTCCGGGTCGCGCAGCAGGGCCTCGGCGAGTTCGAGGTGCGGTTCGGGGAGGCCGGAGGCCGCGTGGCGCAGGGCGGCGGCCTGGGAGGGGTTGTGGAGGACGCGGTCGAAGGCGTAGCCGAGGTATCCGCTGGCGCAGGAGTACGCGGTGAGCTCGGCGAAACGGTCGACGGGCAGGCGCGACAACGGAGACAGGGGGGAGGGGAGGGACGGGGCGGATAACGGCGTCGACCGTGTCCCGGCCCCGGCCCCGGCCCCGGTCCCGGTCCTGGCCCCGGTCCCGGTCCTGGCCCCGGTCCCGGTCCCGGCCCCGGAACTCGCCGATCCCCCTGATCTCGGTGACCTCGGTGACCTCGGTGATCCCGTCGATCCCCCCGGCCTCGGTGATCCCGCCGATCCTTCCGTCCTCTCCAGCCCCGTGTAGAACCCCCGCCACCGCAGCGCCGTCCACAGCGGCGAGAATCGCCGCAGCCCGGCCCGGAAGGCGGCCGGCGCGGTGCCCGCCACCTCCCGGGCCCAGAGCGCGTGTTCCGCGTGGTGGCCGTGCCCGGTCAGTACGTGCAGGCTGGCGGCCAGCTCGGCGAGGGGCGACACCGCGACCGTGAAACGGCCCGGCCCCGCCCCCTCCAGTACGACTACGACCGACATGGCCGGATTGTACGAGCGCCGACCGGGTGACCGTGGGCCTCTATGACCTCCAGGATCTCTTCGGCGTCTTCGTCTTCGTCTTCCGCCTCTCCCGCCTCTCCCGCCTCCGCCGCATCGAACTCGGCCCGCGCCGCCACCAGGAACTCCGGATCCGAGACCAGATCCGTCACGACCCGGGCCAGCCCCGTCGCCGCGATCTGGGTGCGGTCGTGCGCGAAGGCGGTCGCCGCCGAGTCGCGCATGGCGTCGGAGTGGCTGGGCGTGCCGAACTCGGCGGTCTGTACGTACGGGTGGATGACGGGCAGCAGTTGGGAGAGGTTGCCGATGTCCGACGAGCCGGCCGGTTCGTGCGGCGCGCCGGGGGCGATGCCCACGCCCAACGCCCGCACCGTGGCGCCGAATCGGGCGGCGAGCACGTTGTTGTTACGGCGCTCCGCGTACAGCGCGCCGGTCTCCGTGACCGCCGCCTCCGTCCCGGTGGCGAGCGCCGCGCCCCGCGCCGCCGCGCGGACCCGCTCGACGAGCGCCTCGGTGGCGGTCGACGTGGTGTCCCGTACGTAGAAGTCCACCGCCGCCCGTGAGGGCACCACGTTCGGGGCCCGGCCGCCGTCGGAGACGATCCCGTGCAGCCGGGCGGTCGGCGGCATGAACTGCCGCATCGAATCGAGCGCGTTGAGAAAGAGCTGGGCCGCGGCCAGCGCGCTGCGCCCCTCCCACGGGGTCTTCGCCGCATGCGCGCTGACACCGATGAAGTCGGCCCGCAGATGCGCGGCGGCCAGCGCGTGCTGCGTGGTCGCCGAACGGTCGGCCGGATGGAACATCACCGCCGCGTCGACCGTGTCGAAGACCCCGGCGTCGGCCAGCAGGACCTTGCCGGCGCCACCCATCTCCTCGCCGGGTGTGCCGATGACGGCGATCGTGCCCACGTGGTCGGGCAGCGCGCGTACGGCGGCGATCGCGGCTGCCGCGCCGCCGGCCGCGATGAGGTTGTGGCCGCAGCCGTGCCCGACACCGGGCAGGGCGTCGTACTCCGCGAGTACGGCGACGTACGGACCGGGCCCGCTTCCCTCGTGCACCGCCACGAACGCGGTGTCGATCCCGCCCGCCCCCGCCTCGACCGCGAAGCCCGCCTCCGCGAGCCAGCCGGTCAGCACCTCCAGCGCGTGGAACTCGGCGAACTTCAGCTCCGGCCGCGCGTGGATGGCCCGGCTGACCTCCTCCATACGGGGCCGCAGCGCGGTGAGTTCGTCGGTCAGGTCCTTCAAGGTGGGCACGAGCGTGGCTGCGGGTACGGGTACGGGTACGGCGGTGGATGCGTGTGCCGGTGCCGGTGCGGGCGTGGTTTCCGGGGATGCGGGCGTGCTGCCGGTGGTCGTGCCGGACATGGGGACTCCCGTCGTACGAGGTCGAGTTGACGCGTCTCCGACCATGCGGCCGGACACGACGAGCTTGCGTCCGCCATCGCCCGTCCGGCCTCCGATTACCGCGCCCCAGGTAACCCCGCTCCCTCCCCCCGATCCGCCCCGTGCGCTACGCGTAGACGCCCGCCTTCGCCGCCGCCGCGGCCGCTTCCGCCGCACGTACCCCCGCCGCCTCGTCGAGGGGCGCGTCGCTGGTCAGCAGGCGGTAGTAGAGCGGGGCCGAGACCGCGCGAATCACCTCGTACGGGTCCGTGCCCGGCGGCAACTCGCCCCGCCGCACGGCCTGTTCGGCGCACGGCGCCCATTCGGCGACCCGGATCTCGTAGAAGCGGTGCAGGGCTTCGGCCGTCCTCGTGTCCGTCGTGGCCGCCGCGATCACCGCCTTGAACAGCGCGCCTTGGCGTGGGTCGGCCAGTGTGCGGCGTACGAGTTCGGCGTTGGCCCGCAGGTCACCGAGGAGCGAACCGGTCTCGGTACGCGGCAGCGACTGCTCGGCCATGTCCGTCAGCAGGTCCGCCACGAGGCCGGCCGCCGTCCCCCAGCGGCGGTACACGGTCGACTTGCCGACGTCCGCGCGGCGCGCGACATCGGCGAGGTCGAGGCGGGCGAAGCCGTGCTCGGCGAGAACGTCCCCGGCGGTGCGGAGCACCGCCGCCCGCACTCTCGCTGTACGGCCTCCGGGGCGGACGGTCCCGGGATCGCCACAGGCGTCGTCGTTCCCCTCAGGACTCATAACGGGACTCCAGTTTCATTAGTTGCGCATCTCTGTTACGTTGAGGCCATCCTAAAGGGACGGATGTCCCGTTAGCGCTTCCAAGGTCTCAGGTGTCCCAGGAGTCTCGGGGCCCCGGCGCCGCAGGGTCTCGTGGAGGGGTCGAACATGGAATACAGGCAGTTGGGCGCGTCCGGGCTCAAGGTCCCGGCTCTCAGCTTCGGCGCGGGCACGTTCGGCGGCCGGGGGCCGCTCTTCGGCGCCTGGGGCAACACCGACGCGCGGGAGGCACGCCGGCTCGTGGACATCTGCCTGGAAGCGGGCATCTCGATGTTCGACACGGCGGACGTGTACTCGGCGGGCGCCTCCGAGGCGGTCCTCGGCCAGGCGATCAAGGGGCGCCGCGACGAGGTGCTGCTGTCGACCAAGACCAGCCTGCCGATGGGCGACGGGCCGGGCGACGCCGGCTCCTCGCGCTCGCGGCTGATCCGGGCGACGGAGGACGCGCTGCGCCGGCTCGGCACCGACCACATCGATCTCTTCCAACTGCACGCGTTCGACGCCGGGACGCCTGTCGACGAGGTGCTGTCCACGCTCGACCAGCTCGTGCGGTCCGGGAAGATCCGCTACGCCGGCGTCTCCAACTTCTCCGGCTGGCAGCTGATGAAGTCGCTGGCCACCGCCGAGCGCCACGGCTACCCGCGCTATGTGGCGCACCAGGTCTACTACTCGCTCGTCGGCCGCGACTACGAGTGGGAACTGCTCCCTCTGGGTCTCGACCAGGGCGTCGGCGCGATGGTCTGGAGTCCGCTGGGGTGGGGGCGGCTCACCGGCAAGGTGCGCCGTGGCCGGCCGCTGCCCGAGGGCAGCCGTCTGCACGAGACCGCCGACTTCGGGCCGCCCGTCGACGACGACCATCTCTTCCGCGTGGTCGACGCGCTGGACGAGATCGCGGCGGAGACCGGCAGGACCGTCCCCCAGGTGGCCATCAACTGGCTACTGCGGCGCCCCACCGTGTCCTCCGTCATCATCGGCGCCCGCAACGAGGAGCAGCTGCGCCAGAACATCGGCGCCGTGGGGTGGGAGCTGACGCCCGAACAGGTGGCCCGGCTCGACGCGGCGAGCGTGAAGGTGGCGCCGTACCCCTACTTCCCGTACGAACGCCAGGAGGGCTTCGCCCGCCTCAACCCCTCACCGCTCCTGCGAGGGTGATGGTGACGGTGAGGGCCGAACGTCCCCCGACAGGGCCGGTCAGCCTCTTCCGCCACCGCGCCTCGACTGTGCGACGGTGGCCGGAGGGAACGGGGGCCGAGCACAGACAGTGACGACGTGACGGAGATGCCCATGCGACAGGCGAAGGCGAAAGAGCGGGCGCGGGCGCAGGACGGGTCGAGGGTGAAAGAGCGGGCGCGGGACGTGTCGGAGGCGAAGCGCGGCGGTGACACCGTGCTGACCGACGAAGAGGTGACCGCACTCGACGCCCACTGGCGCGCGGCGAACTATCTCGCGGTCGGTCAGATCTATCTGATGGGCAACGCGCTCCTCACCGAGCCCCTGCGGCCCGAGCACATCAAGCCCCGGCTTCTGGGCCACTGGGGGACCTCCCCGGGACTCAATCTCGTCCACACCCACCTCAACCGGCTCATCAGGGACCGGGATCAGTCCACGCTCTGCGTCTGGGGTCCCGGACACGGCGGACCGGCCGTGCTGGCCAACTCCTGGCTGGAGGGGTCGTACGCCGAGACGTATCCCGACGTGAGCCGGGACGCGGCCGGCATGGACCGGCTCTTCCGGCAGTTCTCCTTCCCCGGCGGCGTCCCGAGCCATGTCGCCCCCGAGACACCCGGTTCCATCCACGAGGGCGGCGAACTCGGCTACTCCCTCGCGCACGCCTACGGCGCCGCACTCGACAACCCCGACCTGCTCGTCGCCTGTGTGATCGGCGACGGCGAGGCCGAGACGGGACCGCTCGCCGGGTCCTGGCACGCCAACAAGTTCCTCGACCCGGTCCACGACGGCGCCGTCCTGCCGATCCTGCACCTCAACGGCTACAAGATCGCCAACCCCACCGTCCTCGCCCGCGTCCCCGACGACGAACTGGACGCCCTGCTGCGCGGATACGGCCACGAACCGCTGTACGTGAGCGGCAGCGACCCGCTCCAGGTCCACCGCGCCATGGCGGCGGCCCTCGACCGCGCGGCGGACCGCATCACCGAGATCCAGCGGGGCGCCCGGGAGGGAGCCGTCGACGAGCGGGCCGCCTGGCCCGTGATCGTGCTGCGCACGCCCAAGGGCTGGACCGGGCCCGGCGAGGTCGACGGACTGCCCGTCGAAGGGACGTGGCGGTCCCACCAGGTCCCGCTCTCCGGAGTACGCGACAACCAGGCCCACCTCGCCCAACTGGAGGCGTGGCTGCGCTCGTACCGCCCCGAAGAACTCTTCGGCCCGGACGGGCGGCCCTCCGCGCAGGTCCTCTCCTGTGTCCCGGCCGGCACCCGCCGTCTCGGTGCCACCCCGCACGCCAACGGCGGCCTACTGGTCCGGGACCTGCCGGTCCCGCCGCTGGAGGACTTCGCCGTGCGGGTGGAGAAGCCCGGCGCGGCCCTGCACGAACCCACCCGTGTCCTCGGCGGGATGCTGGCCAGGATCATGGCCGACACCGCCGACCGCAGGGACTTCCGGGTCGTCGGCCCGGACGAGACCGCCTCCAACCGGCTGGAGGCCCTCTTCGACGCCACCGGCAAGGCCTGGCAGGCACGGATCCTGCCCACCGACGAACATCTGGCCCGCGACGGCCGGGTGATGGAAGTCCTCTCCGAGCATCTGTGCCAGGGCTGGCTGGAGGGCTATCTCCTGACGGGTCGTCATGGCCTGTTCTCCTGCTACGAGGCGTTCGTGCACATCGTGGACTCGATGGTCAACCAGCACATCAAGTGGCTGAAGACATCGAGGGAGTTGGCCTGGCGCCGTCCGGTCGCGTCCCTGAACTACCTGCTGACCTCCCATGTCTGGCGCCAGGATCACAACGGCTTCTCCCACCAGGACCCGGGCTTCGTCGACCACGTACTCAACAAGAGCCCCGAAGTCGTACGGGTCTACCTGCCGCCGGACGCCAACACCCTGCTCTCCGTGGCCGACCATGTGCTGCGCAGCCGCGACTACGTGAACGTCGTCGTCGCCGGCAAGCAGCCCACCTTCGACTGGCTCACCCTGGAGGAGGCACGCGCGCACTGCGCCCGTGGCGCGGGCCTGTGGCAGTGGGCCGGTACGGAGGACGGGACCCGGGAGCCGGACGCCGTCCTGGCATGCGCGGGGGACGTACCCACCCAGGAAGTCATCGCGGCAGCCGGTCTGTTGCGCAGGTACCTGCCGGAGTTGGCCGTGCGTGTGGTCAACGTCGTGGACATGACCCGGCTGATGCCGCGCGAGGAGCACCCGCACGGGATGACCGAGGCGGAGTACGACGACCTGTTCACCACGGACAAGCCGGTGATCTTCGCCTACCACGGCTACCCCTGGCTCATCCACCGTCTCGCCTACCGCCGCGCCGGGCACGTGAACCTGCATGTCCGCGGCTACAAGGAGATGGGCACCACGACCACGCCCTTCGACATGGTCGTCCGCAACGACCTCGACCGCTACCGGCTGGTGATGGACGTCATCGACCGTGTGCCGGGCCTCGGCGTCCGCGCGGCCGACGTACGCCAGATCATGGTGGACACCCGGACGCGTCACCACAGCTGGATCCGCGAACACGGGGTGGATCTGCCGGAGGTCTCGGACTGGAGCTGGGAGGGCTGACGCCCGGCGGGGCGTTCTTCGCGGCGGCGGCGGTGATGGGCGGCTGGCCCTGCTCGCGACGACCGTGGTGATCGCGGGACCGCGGGCGCCCGGCCGGGTGCGTGCCGCCGCGGGCCGGCCCCGGTACGCGGGTTCCCGCCCGGCGCCCCGCGGGTTTCCGCGGGGCGCCCGTCATAGCTGACCGATCGGACAGTTATGGTTGGACGCATGGCACGCCCCGCCTCCGCCCTGCGCGGACACATCCTGGAATCGGCGCTGCAGCTGTTCGCGACCCGCGGCTACGAAGGCACGTCACTGCATGACATCGCCTCCACCGTCGGCTGCTCGAAGGCGTCCCTGCTCTACCACTTCACCAGCAAGGACGCGATCCTCACCGAACTGCTGACCCCCGCCGGCGAAGGACTCGCCGCGCTCGACACCCAACTCATCGGCCTCGACGGGCGGGAGGCGGCGGAGGCCGCCGTCAACGGCTACGTCGGTCTCGCCATGCGCTTCCGGCGCGAGATCAAGATCCTCTTCGCGGACATCCCCGGCATGACCACCCATCCGGCGCTCGGCAGCATCCCCGGCACCGTCGACCGCCTGCTGGACGCGCTCGCGGGCCGGTCCACCGAAGTGCGGGACATGGTCGCGGCCCACATGGTCCTCGGGGCCGTCTTCGTCACGGGCGCCAGCGATATAGACGTACCGGACCAGGAACTGCGCGACGAGCTGATCCGCGGCGCGCTGCGCACCCTGCGCCC
>NZ_JARJHW010000192.1:0-13750 GCF_040560175.1 Streptomyces panacea | reverse complement strand
GGCGGAGGATCGGCCTCGTACCGGGCGTACTCGGCCGACTCCGACAACGCGGCGAGGTGCCGTACCAGGCGTCGCGGGCCAGGCGGGACTTTGAAGACACGGCCCAGGAGGTGACTTGCCGATCCTGGCGGGCTCGCGGGCCGAATCAATCGAATCGAAAGGGTGACCGCACATGCCTCGACTCCTCATCGCCAACTGCTTCACCGACGAACTCGCCGGCGACACCGCACGGCTGCCGCAAGCCCATTTGCAGACCGCCGCCGCCTCTTCCCACCTGCTGCTGTGGTTCGCACGGGACGGTGACGTCATCGTCCTGCCCGTCGAGCCGGAGGACGATCTCCTCGCCTACATCACATCGTTGACCAGGACGGACGTGTCGACGCTGCGGCTCCTCACCCCGCCCCCCGGACAGACGGGCACCGAACTGCTGACCGCCGCCCGGCTGGCCGACGAGGAATTCCGGGGGAAGCTCCGCAAGACCCTCGATGGCGAACCGGTCGACACGATCATCGCCCTCACACCCGACGCGGGCGTGGCGTCCCTGGCCCGCTTCCTCGGAGCGGAGAAGGCCCTTCCCGGCTACGAGTTCATCAGTCAGGGCGGCGGCACACTGGTCAACAGCAAGGCGGTCTTCCGCGCCGTGGCCGCCGGAGCCGGGGTGCCACTGCCCGAAGGCGCGGTGTGCACCAACCGCCAGGACGCCGAGAACGCGATCATGGAACTGCTCGATCAGGGTCATCCGGCCATGCTCAAGCGGGACTTCTCCTGCGGCGGGCTCGGCAACGAGATCCTCAGCCCCGTCCCCGGCCTCGAACCCGTCGGCGCCGGACGCCTGCTGGAGATCGCCGAGCGCGCGGCGGTGCGGGAGTACCTCGACGAGCGGTGGATGTGGCTCACCAACGAGGAGCACTATCCCGCCGTCATCGAACGCTACTTCCCCAACAGCCGTGCGATCACTGCCGAGTTCATCATCAACGACCACACCTCCGTCTTCTCCCAGCAGGGGGAGATGTTCTCCGCGCCCATCGCGAACGCCCAGGTCATCCCGGCCCCGGAACTCGACTCGGGCGCTCTCGCCGTCCTCGTCTCCGCCAGCGGCCGGATGTGCGAGTCGCTGCGCTCGCTGGGCTACCGGGGCTTCTTCTGCGCGGACGCCGTCCTGACCGAGGACGGGGAGGTCCGGTTCACCGAGTACAACGGCCGGATCACCGGTTCCACCCATCTCTACAGCGTCATCGGGGAGCATGTGGTCGGGCCCGGCTTCGCCGGGGACCGGCTGATCGCGGAGTACAGCGGCTGGCCCGTTCCCTCGTTCCCCGCCGCGGTGGCCCGGCTCGCCGAGTCCGGCTTCGCCTACGACCCCGGCACCCGCACCGGCGTGGTCCTCACCAAGGCGTACAGCCGGGCCGACGGCACCGTCCGGTACTGCGTCGTGGCCGAGGACATCGCCGCCGCCGGCCGTATCCACGACCAGGTCGAGTCGCTCTTCCTCTGAGCGCCGCGCGCCCGCCGGACCCCAGACATCTTCGTCACCCTGAACCCGACGCGAAGTCGGCCGAACGAGGGGAGCCGCTCGTGCGCCACGGCATCGTCATACTTCCGGAAGCCCGTTGGCAGGTCGCGCGTGAACGGTGGCGCCTGGCCGAGGAGTTCGGGTTCGACCATGCCTGGACCCATGACCACCTCATGTGGCGGAGGCTGCGCGAGGAGCCGTGGTTCAGCTGTCTGCCCACGCTCACGGCGGCTGCCGCGGTCACCTCCCGCATCGGCATCGGCACCCTCGTCGCCACCCCCGAGTACCGGCATCCTGTGACCTTCGCCAAGGAGGTCATGACCCTCGACGACATCTCCGGGGGCCGGTTCGTCTGCGGTCTCGGCTCGGGAGCGGGGGGTTACGACGAGCGCGCCCTGGGAGGCCGTCCGCTGACCGCCGGCCGCCGGCAGCGGCGCTTCGAGGAGTTCGTCGAACTCACCGACATGCTGCTGCGCCGGCCGGAGACCACCTACCACGGCACCTGGTACCAGGCGGACGGTGTGCAGATGCGCCCCGGCTGTCTCCAGCGACCGCGTGCGCCGCTGGCGATCGCCGCGGCCGGGCCGGAGTCGATGCGGCTCGCCGTCCGGTACGCCGACACCTGGATCACCAATGGCACACCCGGCCTCTTCGAGCCTCTCCCGTACCGGGAAGTCCTCCCGCTTCTCCAGCGGCAGTCGGCCGCTCTCGACGAGGCCTGCGCCGAGGCCGGGCGCGACCCCGCCACGCTGGCCCGGATGCTCGTCACCGGGTCGACGACGGGCGGGGTGCTCGCGTCGGCGGCGGCCTTCGAGGACGCCTCGGGGCTTTTCGGGGAAGCCGGCTTCACCGACCTCGTGGTCAACTGGCCGAGGGATTCGCCCCCGTACGAGGGGCAGTTGGCGGTGCTGGAGAATGTGGCCGGGACACTCGGCCGGACACCTGGCCGGGCGACACCTCCCGGCCGGCTGTCCGGCGAGCCTGCCGGCCGCCCGCGCTGGGCCGAACCACCGCACACGACGGCCTGCGTGATCTGAACCCGCCCGACCCGGCCCGAGCCGACCTGGCCTTGTCCTGACCCGACTTGTCCTGACCGGAGGAGAGACACGCGTGGAACCTGAACACGGACAGGGGGACTGTGGTTAAGCCCGTAGGACTGCTCATCGACGTGACCCCGTTACGGCGATACCCGGCGTTCCGCCGGCTCGTCGGCGGGCAGTGCATGACCCTGCTCGGCAGCCAGGTCACGCAGGTGGTCGTGCCCTGGCAGGTGTACTCGCTCACACACTCCTCCGTGAGCGTGGGGACGGTGGGGCTGGCCGCCCTGGTGCCCATGGTCGTCTGCGGTCTGTACGGCGGGGCCGTCGCCGACGCGATGGACCGGCGACGGCTGATCCTGCTGGTCGCGTCCGGCTCGGCGCTGGTGAGCGTGGTGCTGGTCGTCCAGGCGCTGGCGGGGCTGGACAACCTGTGGCTGCTGTACGGATGCGTCGCCGTGCAGGCCGGCCTTTTCGCGGTCGACCTGCCGGCCAGACGGGCACTGGTACCCCGGCTGGTCGGGCCCGACGACCTGCCGGCGGCCAACTCCCTGCTGTTCCTGGTCTTCTCCGTCGGCTTCATCGGCGGCCCGCTGATCGGCGGCGCCATGGTGGTCCTGGGAGGCTACGGGGCGGCGTATCTCGTTGACATCGTTGCCTTCGCGGTGGCCATCACCCTGCTGCGGGGGCTGCCGAGCCTCCCCCTTCCGGACGGGGCACGCAGGGCGGATCTGGGATCCGTGATCGAGGGCCTGCGTTTCATACGCAAGCGTCCGCTGCTGTGGATGTGCTACGTGCTGGACATCGTCGCGACAGTCCTCGCGATGCCCGCCGCGCTGTTCCCCGCCCTGGCCGTGGAACGGTTCCACGGCAGCACCGCGACGGCGGCCTATCTCTCCGCGGCGATGGCCGCGGGCAATCTGCTCGGCACCGTCTTCAGCGGCTGGCTGGGCGCCGTACGCCGTCTCGGACTCGCCTCGATCACCGTCATCGTCGCCTGGGGAGTGGCACTGGCGGCGTTCGGACTGGCCCATGAACTGTGGCTGGCGCTGCTGCTGCTCGCGGCCGCCGGCGCGGCCGACACGTTCAGCGCCGTACTGCGGTCCTCCGTCGTCCAGCGCGAGACACCGGACGCCTTCCTGGGCCGGACCTCGGGCGTGTGGACCATCGTCGGAGCGGGCGGGCCGCGCCTGGGCGACGGCCGGGCCGGATTCGTCGCCGGTGCCCTCGGCCCCGGAGCCGCGGTCGTGGCGGGCGGGGTCACCTGCGTACTGGCGGTGCTGGCGCTCGCCGCCGCGGTGCCGTCCTATCTGCGCTACCGCGTCGCACCGCAAGAGGACGAGCCGGCCAAAAAGCCCTGACCCGGAACAGAACACGATCGCCGAACTCCTGACAGGAGGGCCCCTGTGAGCGCAGAGACAGTGCTGGACACGCAGCCGTCGGCCGAACAGCTCCGCCCGTCACCGGCCGTGCCGACCTACCGCCTCATCGGCGCCCCGGGCGTCAATGACGCGGACGGGCACAGAGTGGGACCGAGTGGCATGACGACGACGCTGATGGCCGTCCTGCTGCTGCGCTCACACCGTGTCAACGACTCCGACTCCCTTGTCGCGCTGCTGTGGCCCGGGGCGAAACCGCAGTCCGCCCGGTCCAATCTCCGGCAGTACGTGTCGCGGCTGCGCCGCTTCCTCCGCGACTCCGCCCCGGCGGGAAGCGCCGTACTCAGCTCGACCGGCGGCGGATATCTGCTGGAGGTGCGCCGCGGCGAGCTGGACATCACACGCTTCGAGGACTTCGCCGACATGGGGCGGCGGGCGCTGGAAGCGGGCGAGATCGCTCTCGCCCGCTCCTATCTGGAGGCGGCGACCGATCTCTGGCGGGGGCCGCTCTGCCAGGGACTGGTGCTCGCTCCCCAATTGGAGACCGAGATCCTCTACTGGGAGGATCTGCGGGTGGCGGCGCATCAGATGCTGGTGAAGACCAGACTCCACCTCGGCGACTACGGACGGGCGATCGCCGAGATCCGCCGGCTCCTCGGCAGCAACCCGCTCTCCGAGGAGCTGTGGGGCATGCTGATGCTCGCGTTCTACCGCTCGTACCGGCGGGCGGAGGCCCTGGAGACGTACCGGCTGGCCCGTCGGCGGGTCATCCAGGATCTCGGCGTCGAGCCCACCGATCAGCTGCGGCAGCTGAACGAGCACATCCTGAGCGGTGGCCCTCCGCTCGACAGCTTCGCCTGGCTGACACCGGGAGCGCCCCGTTGGGGCACCCCGTAGCCCCGGCGTCTCCTTCCGGCACCTCACCCCGCTCCCCGGCGCGCCACCCCCAACCGCCAGGACAGGGAGAGCGAGTCGTCGCCCACCCTCCGCCGTGACGCGGCGAGGAGGCCCGCCAGCAGGGCACGTATCCGCTCGCGTCCGGCGGTGCCCGCGCGCCGGTAGTGGTCGTAGGAGGTGGGGGCGAGCGCGGCGAACTCCGGCCAGTAGTCGTCGGGCCGGGGCACGGAGAGCCGGAGCTCCTGGGGCCGCCAGTCGGCCGGTGCGAAGCCCGCGCCCCGCAGCCAGGTGTCGACCAGGCCGGGGGTGAGTTCGAACGGTCCCCGCACCCCGGGAGTGAGACGGGAGTCCTGGACCACCTGTCCGACGGAGACGGCGCCGAGGGTGATCAGCCTGCAGTCCGCGGGGCTGCCCCACAGGTGCACGACGGCGACTCCCCCCGGTCGCAGGACCCGGAAGGCCTCGGTGAGAACCCGCGCCGGATCGGCGAACACCCACATGCTGGCCAGGCAGAGCACGGCGTCGACCGAGGCGCTCCGCACGGGCGGTTGGTGGGCGTCCGCCCGCACCCAGCCGCCGCCACCCCTTCTCCGGGAGCCATGGCCTCCGGCCGCCAGCCCCAATGCCTCGCCGGAGAAGTCCATGCCGATCGTCCGCCGGCCGGCGGGAAGGCCGCGCAGCAGTTCACCTGTGCCGCAGGCGATGTCGAGAACGGTCCCGTCCGAAGGCACCGTCCGGGTGACGACCTGGCGCACGGAGGCGCTCAGGGCACGGCCGGCGTGGCTGGGCGGTCCCGGCACGACGCCGTGATGCACCTGGTCCCAGTGGCCAGGCAGGTGATACGCGGGGGTGGTCATCCAGGCCCCCCGGCGGGCTCGATCGAGAACCGGTAGGCCGCCCAGAACACCAGGCAGGTGGCGGCCACCGAGCCGAGCGCGGACACCGAGGCGAAGGACAGGTACAGCACGCGCTTCCCCCCGCCGGTACGCCCGGCCCGGCGGGGATCGGTGAAGGTGGTGACCAGGTGATCGAAGCTGCGGCTGCGCAGATTGGGCCGGCGCAGCCACAACTCCAGGAGCAGATACGCGTCGCCCTCAAGGACCGGCACCAGCGTGGGAGCCATCCCGACAGTGCCCGCGGCGAGCATGTACAGCCCCGCCGCCCGGACTCCGTCCACGTCGTGTCCGAGATACCAGACGAGCCCCCCGAGCGCGGCGAACACCAAGCCCCCCAGTGGGCCGGCGACGACGGTCACGACGCGGGCGGAGACCGGGAGCCTCTGCCAGGCGGTCTGGTCCGGCCTGGTCCAGGCGAAGGGGATGAACCAGCGCAGCCCGATGCCCACACGGTCGACGGGTACGCCATAGCGGTGGCAGGCGACTGCGTGCCCGCCCTCGTGGAACAGCGCCGACGCGACGAACGCGGCGAGAAAGCCCAGGAGCCCCGCTCCCACCAGGGCGTCCCGCAGTTCATCGAGGATCATGCCGGCCCGGGTCCCGAGAGCGGCCAGAGTCAGTACGGCTCCGAGGGCCACGAGCAGGACCACGGACCGAGCCGTGAGCGTCCTCAGAGGCCCGTCGAGCCGGTCGAGGAGACGAGTGGGATCTCCCCCGGCGAACTCGATGGTCGCGCGCGTACGGCACCAGGCCCTCAGGCGCTGCCAGTTGACCCCACGCGCCGCCTCGCCGCACGGTTCGAGCAGGCCCAGGCGCAGCAGTCTGGTCTCGAAGCGGCGTGCCGCGTCGGGGGAGAGCCTGTGCCGGGCCTCCCCGTTCCCGGTGGGTCCCGCGACAGCGGGTCCCACGGCTGCCGCGATCTCGGCGTAGCTGCGGGCGCCGTCGAAGCGGCGGGCCACACTCAGTTCGTTCCTGCCCAGCACCCACCGTCGCGGCGATTCGGGATCGCTCACCTCCGACCGGCCGGCCGGATCCGGGTCGCCGACACGGAAGCGGGCGGGGAAGACCCCGCGGACGGTCTCGTCGTCGGACACCCTCTCCTCCTCTCCGTGGCTCTCGCGGGGCTCAGACGACGAACGACATGCGCAGTTCCGAGGAGAACCGCCCGGCCTCGGTGCGGAACCACAACTCGTCCGGGCCGGGGCTCATTTCGGTGAGCTTGACGCGGGTCGCCCGGTGGACGGTCTTCGCGAAGGTGTCCACGGCCAGTGGGTTGCGCCAGTCGAGATAGATCGGTTTGGGCTCGGTGTCGGCGAGGAAATAGCAGTGCCGCGGCAAGCCGCGCCCCTGGGCCCAGACCGCGAACTCCGCGTATTCCGCCAGCACTTCCGCCGGTCTGGTGGGGGTGGGCAGTTCGGCTGTCTCGAAGGTCCAGGAACGGCGTTTCAGCTCCACCCCCCGCCAGCGGATCCGCTGCGGCAGGCTCCCGCCGAGGACATCACCGGCCACGGCGAAGAGCACCCGGTGCAGATCCGTGGCGAGCACGGTGACGAGGTCCTCGTCCCGGCCGGACCGCCGGTCCACGAAGCGCAGCAGTCCCTCCCGCTCGACGATCCGCCCCCGGCCGGCCGGGATCCGGCGCTCGGGCGGGCAACGGCTGGTGCTTCCGGGCAGGGCGATCTCCCACAGGTTCGGCACGACCGGCCAGTCGATACGGGATCGCTGGTACGTCTCGTCGCCCGCCGCCAGCAGTATCCGGCCGGGTGCGAGCAGCCGGTCGGCCTCGGCATGGGCCCACTTGGCCGAGGCGACGTCGAGGAACGGCATCGCCACGGGCTGAAGCGCGGTGAGCACACCCGGATGCACCTCGCCGATCACGATGCGGAAGTCCCCGTCGTTGACGGCCTCTTGATCGTGCGCGGCCAGCAGGATGTCGGGGGAGGCGATGCCCACTCCGAGCACCGTGCCGAAGCGGTGGTGATCGGGTGTCGCGGCCGTGAGAGCCGCCGCGATACGTGCCAGATCCCCGGGCTCCAGGGACACCTCGTCCAGCGGGCCACCGGCCGCCCCGGACCATGCCGTGCGCAGAATCTCCCGCAGCTCTCCCGCCACCTCCTGGTGCGCTTCCGCCTGCTCCGGGCCCCGTACGGCCTGAAGGAAGAGCAGGAAGTCCACCGTGCCGTCGTCGTCGCGGGGCAGGGTGGCGTGGATCTTCGCGAATCTGTCGTGCAGACGGGCGGCGGCGCACTCGGCGACCGTCCGGAAGAGCCGCATCACGGGCGTGAGCCGCTCCCGCAACGACCGGGCCAGCGGTTCCCCCACGGTGAGTGCCATATTGCGCTGGCAGTCCTCGTACACCGGGAAGCGGCCGACATACATCTCGCCGTGGCGGCGCCGGGTGTCGACGCCGATCGCGGTCAGTGTCCGCCCCATCCGGCCGAGCAGTTCACGCCGCCTCTCGCGCCCCGCCGCCTCGAACTCCTCGCGCATGGACTCCAGTTCGCCCAGCGCTTCGAGAACCGGCCGCAGTTCGTCCGACGGGCCCGTGGCACCGATCACGTCACCGATCGTCCGCATCGGCTGCTCGGTCCCCGGGGGGAGGCGCAGTTCGGCCGAGACCAGCCGGGCCACGGTCCCGCGCGCCGCCGGTGTGGCCGCGTCCAGGGTCGCCGCGTCCAGGGTCCCCTCGTCCGCGAGCCGCAGCAGCCGGGCCGCGTCGGCGCCGACCCGAACCTCTCTGCCCAGGGGCACTCGTACCCTCCGGCCGAGGACATCGCATCCGCTGTGCAGCGGCAGCGGCAGTACGGCTCTGAGCCGCTCGTCCTGGCTGAGGACCGCGCACAGCCGGTCGACCACCCAGTGTTCGAAGAAGACCTGTCTGCGAAACAGGGTTCCCCGGTCCGGGTCGAGCGGGTCGGCGCGCAGCGGGGTGGGAGAGGCGTCGTCCACCTGTCCCCAGGCGAGCGGCCCGAAGAAGCTACAGGTGTCGTTCTTGGCGTGGAAGCGCTGGAGATAGCTCCACCCCAGACGAAGTCGCTGCCGCGACCGGGAGTTGATGGCGCGGCCGGTCGAATCCCCGAGGGAGGTCAGGCGGTCCAGCGCGTCGGGGTTGGAGAGCAGCAGGGCTTCGGCGGCGTCGGGCCGGGCCAGCAGACCGGCGAGGGTCTTCCGCGCCCGTGTCTGGTGCTCCTGGAACCGCCGCTCGTCCTCGGCCGTGGGGTCGGCCGAGGGGCTGTCCGCCGCCATGGCCGTGGCCGTGCCGGTGGCCACGCTCGACGCGACGTCCGACGCGACGTCCGGCGCGACGTCCGGCGCGATGCCCGGCGCGATGCCCGGCGCGATGCCCGACGCCATGCCCGACGCGACGTCCGGCGGCAGGGCGAGGCCGTCGAGGGCGTCGAAGGGGAAGCCGGTGGACCGGAACCAGAACAGCTTGAACATGCTCAGCTCCCGCCGACCGGCGCGGCGACGAGCCCGAGGGCCTCGAACCGGTCCAGGATCGCCCGGTCCCGCGCGGGTGCGGCCGGGTGTCCCCGCTGCGCCAACTCCTCTGCCAGCAAAGATAGTTCGGCGGGGCGGTCCTTCAGGATCCGCAGGATGTCGCAGGCGCGGCGGGGCACCGCCACGATGCGCCGGTCCGTGTCGGGTGTGGGCAGGAAGATCAAATAGTGCTTCGAAGCCGCCGACGGGACCGAGAGGCCGAGCGTGCGGGAGTCGCGCAGCCACTCGGAGAGGTCACGGTCGCAGGTGTGGATCCCGAAGGGCGCGCGCACGCGCCAGTGCCCCACCGCCGAATCCTGGTCCTCGGCCGCCGGGCGGCCGGCAGCGGCCTCGATGACGACATCGGCCGCCGCGCGCTCCAGCGCGATCAGCTCCGGGAGGCCGGTGATCTCGCCGAGCGCCTTGTCTGCGGCGAGGTGATCCAGGATCTGGCTGCCGAACGCGTAGACGAAGGGGCCGGCATCGACCCATTCCCGGCGGTCCAGCAGGTCGACGGCGATCTCGCGCAGGCCGACGTCGTTCGCGAGCAGCGCCCGGTGGGTCAACGGGGCAACCGTCTCAAGAGCGTTGAAGAAGGAGCTCACCATGCGGAAGCGGTAGCTGTGGACGAACATCTCCGTGCCCGCGGGGTGCTCCGCGTAGGCGCGCGCCACCTCGATCTCCGGCGCGTCGAGTCCCAGGGCGGCGGCCAGTTCGTCGAGCCGGCCGCCCAGAACGGCCTCCCGCAGGACGGGCTCCCTGAGCAGGCGGCGCCATACGCGCCAGACCACGGCGGCTTCCATCAGCGGGCTCCGGGGAGTGCCGTCGCCTTGCTCCAGACGCTCCGGGCGCGCGCGAGATCGTTTCGGATCATCTCCAGATCCTTTTCCCCACCGAGCACCCGTGTGCCCTCGTGGTGGCAACGCCCCTGGAATTCAAGGGTGACCGCAGCCGGCGAGGCCCGCTCCAGCAGCCATTCGAGCATCTCCCACACCGGCTCGGGCACCGGGCTGTCGTGCCAGTCGTGGTAGAAGCCGTCGCGCCAGCTGCCGCCCGCGAGGTGTACCGCGATGACGCGGTCCAGTGGCAGTTCCGCGAGATAGTCCTCCGTGCGGTAGCCGGGCAGGTTCAGCGAGTTGGCGTAGATGTTGTGCAGGTCGAGATGGAGATAGGTGCCCGCCCGCTCCACCAGCGCGGCCATGAACTCCGCCTCCCTCAACTCCGCGCCGGGCGTGGCCAGGTAGTAGGCCGCGTTCTCGTGAGCCAGAGGGATGCCGTACGCGTCCTGGAGCCGCCGTGCCCGGTCGGCGACACGGACGACCTCCGCACGGGAGAACTGGAGCGGGCTGCTCCAGATGTCCAGCCAGGAATTGTCACCGTAGAAGCAGTGGTCGGCGACCCAGGGGCTGCCGATCTTCTGTGCCATCGGTACATGCCGACGTACCGCCGGTGTCTCCTCCAGCGGCAGGAACCCGAAGTCGCAGCCGTAGTTCGAATGGGCCAGGAGCGGTCGCCGCCCCTTCAGTTCCATCAGGCTGTCGAAAGTCCCCGGAAGAAAGAGATAAGGGCTGTCGAGCGGCCCCATGACGGGATCCAGCAGCACCTCGTAAAGGTCCACGTCCATCGACGTGAACGGGAACCAGTCGAGGATCTCCGGGTTGTACTGGATCCCGATGCCTATACGCTCGGGCCTGTCGATGACCGCCCCCTCTCCTTGTCCCGCCGGGCCGGCCCGCTCATCAGCCGAAAACCTTGCTCTCGATGACTTCGAGGTCGTCGAGGTGGAATTCCTCGAAACCCTCGTCGTCGGACTCGACCGGCTCGACGGGCTCGACCACGTCGGTCGCCTCGTTCGCCTCGTTCGCCGCCGGCTCCGTGGCCGTCGACTCGTTCTCTGCGGACATGAACGCTCCTAGGTCAGGTAGTTCTCCGGCACGGAGCCCTCTCGTACGGTGTCCAGCGTGAAGCAGTGCAGACCGCCGCCGAAGATCCGGCGGTGCCGGTGCCGGAAGGGCACGACGGTGAAACCGTGCTGCTCCATGACACGGATCAGCTCGCCGTTGGCCTCGTTGATCATCACGGTGTCGGGACTGATCGACAGGATGTTGAGGTCGATGTACGGGCTGGTGAGGATCAGGTCGTCGTTCTCGTACTCGGGGAAGTTGTTGGCGTCCGGCTCCGGGGCGAAGATCATGTCCCAGGAGCGCAGCGACTCGGGCAGCGCCTCGACCACCGCGGGCGTCCGTATCAACAGCAGTCCCGGTCGCAGCGCCAGCACCATGCTGTCGACGTGACCGTCCGCCAGCTTGTGGACCCGGTGGACGCGGATCCGCCCCTCCAGATGGCGTTCCAGCCAGTCGCAGGCCATCTCGTGGTTGGCCGTCGCGACGTTGACCAGCAGGTCCCCGCCCAGCCGGACGCACTGCGCGCCGTCGAACATCATCTCGAAGCCCACGTCGTACGGCGACGGCTTGGGCTGGGCGATGAACTCCACCGGCCCGCCGTTGACATAGGAGGGGTCGAAGGAGGCGTCGGTCATCAGGGGGCGCGGCATCACCGTCCAGCGGGCTCCCTGACGGAAGTACTCGTTGAAGACGGGTGTCAGGAACTGCGTCTCGAAATAGCGCGAGCGCACCTGCGGCGGCGTCTCGATGATCTCGCCGCCGATGATCAGCGTGTTGTCCCGGATGTTCAGTGGCGGCACCACCGCGGCCGACCACGGGGGCGTCTTCACCTCTATCGAGCCCTCCACCGACAGTGGCCGGTGGACGGTCACTCCCAGGGACTTCAGAATCTCGACGATTCCCTCGACGTCCTCGTTGAGTTCCTCGACATAACGCCGCTTGATCGGCGACCGCCCCGAGTTGCTCTTGTTGTCCACACCTTCCTGCGGCGGATTGAGGTGCGGGTAATACATACGGTCGTGGAAGGACTTCTGGTTGGAGATCTGGTCGTAGAAGAACAGCTCGAACGACAGCTCCCGTTCATGCCACGAGTAGTTCTCCGCCGAACCCACGATGATCTCTTTGAGGGGGGACCATTCGTCGTAGCTATTCAGCTGCATCATGTCCTCTTCCTCTACGGCTCAGGTCGAGGACGCTACGCGGCCGGAGCATACTCGCCGCATATGTGCCGCATTCGGCGCCGAAGGAAGAGGAAAGACTGAGGCCCGGCGCCACGTCAGAGGTGGGTGCCCGGGTTCAGCCGCTCGACCGCGCCCAGCGACGCCGAGTTGGGCTCGGCGTGCAGTTCGCACACCGCGCGGCGAGCCGGCCTCTTCCCGGCCGGTGGACACGCCTCGACATGATCGTTGACGCACGCGTTGGAGCCGCCCGCGATACCGTGCGTGCCCGCGTCCCGCTCGGCGGCCAGGACCAGTGAGCGTTTCAGCGTTGCCTCTCCAGGGTGAGGACGGCCTTGGCGACTGACGTCACGCGGTTCGGGCTGATCCGGGATCTTCGGAAGATCCGCCCGGACTTCAGCAGCGCCATGCCCGTTCGACGGGTGCCCGGGACGCGGCCAGCGCCCGGTTGACCATCTGCTGCGATGGCCGCTCTGCGCAGCCGCGATCAGCTCGACACCGACACCGCCCCCCAGTTCGGAGGTTCGGGAACTCAACTCAAAGCCTCCGTGCGAGCATCACGGACGCACTGGCCACGGTCACCCCCGCCCTCGTGAGCGACATCCGGGGGCGCCCCCGCTCCCAACGCGCTCCGCCGGGCGCTCTGCTCGTGGCCTTCCGCCTGGCCAAAGACTCCACAGGTGTCTGGCAACTCCGCACCGAGGTGGAGGAGCCCCCTGAGAAACGTAGCCGCGGCGCTGACGTGGATCGAGCGGAAGTCGCTGAAGGTCGCAGAGCTCGACGTGCGCCTGGCGCTCCCCGCACTGTCCTTCAAGACGGACGGGTCGAAGGCCGCACCGAACAACGGTCCGGCGGAAGCTGCCTGACCGCAGTCCCCCTGAGCAAGGTCGACTGGAGCCCACCGGAGACGAACGACGAGGTGAACTTCCGCTTCGTGCCCAGCCCCCGTCTCGCCAGAAGCCTCATCGCCTCAGTCGGCACTCAGAGCAAGCGCGGCGAACACCCGCAAGCCTTCTTCGGCTGCATCTACGACGCGGCCATGCACCCGGCCGAGGCCACCGATCTGCACCTGAGGGACTGCACCCTGCCCACAGAGGGCCGGGGCGAGTTGCTGCTCTCCGGCAGCAAGCCCCGTGTGGGCTCCCAAAGTCATCCACGGCAGCCAGAGACAAGACCAACGCCCAGATCGAGCAAGCTCTCAACACTGCCGAGGGCCCTGATCCGGTCTGAATCTGGAACACAAATGGACCACTGACGCTGGTCAGAAGTGGGATACAAGCGAAACAGAACGAGACAGACACAAACGGACGGGGCACCTCCGAATCGGAGGTGCCCCTTCTGATCTGCACAAACGCTGACCTGCTGCGGTGGGTGTGGGATTTGAACCCACGGTGACATCGCTGCCACGACGGTTTTCAAGACCGTTCCCTTAGGCCGCTCGGGCAACCCACCCACGCCCCTGTCTC
>NZ_JARJHW010000191.1:0-13751 GCF_040560175.1 Streptomyces panacea | reverse complement strand
AGACAGCTCCCGGGACGCGCCCTGGCTCTTCGCCGTACTGCTCCCGCTCCTGGTGGCCGTCGTCGTCGCGACGATCGCCGACTCCGGTCTGGACGCGAAGGCGGTCGCCATGCTCGGCGTACTGGCCGCCGTCGGCGCCGCGCTGCGCCCCCTCGGCGCGGGGACGGCGGGCCTGGAGCCGATGTTCTTCCTGATGGTGCTGAGCGGCCGGGTGCTGGGTCCCGGTTTCGGCTTCGTCCTCGGCTCGGTCACCATGTTCGCCTCCGCGCTGCTGACGGGCGGCGTCGGGCCGTGGATGCCGTTCCAGATGCTGTCGATGGGCTGGTTCACGATGGGCGCCGGCCTGCTGCCGGGCCCGGACCGGCTGCGCGGGCGCGGCGAGTCGCTGATGCTCGCGGCGTACGGGGCCGTCGCCGCCTTCGCGTACGGCACGATCATGAATCTTCAGGGCTGGACCTACATCGGTGGCCTGTCGTCCGGGATCTCGTTCCGGCCGGGCGACCCGGTCCACGAGAACCTGGTGCGCTTCCTCGCGTACTGCGCGGCGACGTCGTTCGGCTGGGACCTGGGGCGTGCGGTGCTCACCGTCGTACTGACACTGACGATCGGCGCCACGGTGCTCAAGGCACTGCGCCGGGCGACGCGGCGGGCGGCGTTCGACGCGGAGGCCACGTTCGAGGAACCGACCGCGGCCACGGACGGCGGCGCCCCTTCCGCCTACGACGCCGACTCGGGGGCCGGGGCCGGTGCCGGCTCCGGGGCCGGCTCAGGGGCCGGTCCCAACTCCAGCTCCCCCACCGTCTCGCCGCCGCTCGTCTCCCCCGTCAGCCGGAACCCGAGCCCCAAGTAGAAGCGTTCGGGCCCGTCCTCGCCGGGCTCCCAGGTCGCGGTCAGCCGGGTGCCGCCACGGCGGCGGATCTCGGCACCCACGGACTCGACCGCGAAGCGGCCGTAGCCACTCCCCTGTTCACCGGCCGCGATGTTGAGGCGCCACAGTCCCGAGCGGATGTCCCTGCCCGTGCCGTCACCCGCGAAGTCGATGTCGAGGAAGGCCATCAGGAAGCCGACGACCCGGTCGCCGTCGACGATGAGACGGGGCCAGGCGGTGTCCTGGTGGACGTACGCCTCGGCGAGGGACTTCATGACCGGGGCGACCAGATGCTCCTGGTCGGGACGGACCCTCACGCCGGTCGCGGCGTCGAGGTTGTCGGGGGTGATCTTCTCAAGTCGGAGCGTGGTCGTCGTCATACGGAAACGATAGAACTCCGGATCAACTGATTTATCGCGCCGCCGACTTCGTGCTCCCGTCGTCCCGCAACTCCTGCGCGGTCGTGTCGCCGGACCCGTTCCCGCCCGAGCCGGATCCGCCCGAGTCCTTCCCGTCGTCCGAGCCCGAATCCGCGCCCTCCGCGCCCTCCGCCCCCTCCGCAGCCTTCCGCCAAGGCATCAGCGGCGCCGCCGGCGCCACCCCCTGGAGCCGGCGCGGCCCCGCCAGGACGTATGTGAGGGTGAAGCCCACGCCCACGACCACCGCTCCGCCCGCCGCGTCCAGCACCCAGTGGTTGGCGGTGGCGACGATCGCGCAGACCGTGAACAGCGGGTGCAGCAGCCCCAGGAGCTTCATCCACAGCTTGGGCGCGAGCAGCACGATCACGATCCCGCACCACAGCGACCAGCCGAAGTGCAGCGACGGCATCGCCGCGTACTGGTTGGTGATGGTGGTCATCGGGCCGTAGTCGGGGTTGGCGAGGTCCTGCGGACCGTGCACGGTGTCGATGTAGTCGAGGCCCGGCATCAGGCGCGGCGGCGCGAGCGGGTAGAGCCAGAAGCCGAGCAGCGCGAGCAGCGTGGCGAAGGCGAGCGAGGCGCGCGCCCAGCGGTAGTCGGCGGGCCGCCGTACATACAGGACGGCGAGGATGGCGAGCGGCACCACGAAGTGGAACGACGTGTAGTAGAAGTCGAAGAATCCTTCCGCCCACTCCGCCTTCACCACCGCGTGGTTGACCCACCGCTCGATGTCGATGCCAAGGGCTTCCTCGACGGCGATGACCTGGTGCGCGTGCGACTCGGCGGCCTCGCGCCCGCCGGTGGCGGCGGCCCGGATGTGCGAGTAGACGGAGTAGCCGACGCGAATGGCGAGCAGTTCGAGCAGCAGGTTAGGCCGGCTGACGAGCCGCCGCCAGAACGGCGCGAGCGGGACATGTCTCCAGCGCGCGGCGACGGGCTTCGCGTACGTGGTCGGGATCGGCCGCGCGAAGAACGGCGAGGTACGCGTCAGGAACGGTACGGCGCAGGCGGCGGCCAGGGCCGTGATCAGCAGCACGTTGTCCCGCACGGGGTGCAGGAGCGTCATGTTGGGCAGCATCATCCTGCCCGGCAGCGTCATGACTATCACCACGACCACCGGCCACACGGGCCGGTCACCGGCCCGCTCGCCGACCCGGCCGACGAGCGCGAGCAGCACCCACACCAGCTGGTGCTGCCAGGCGGTGGGCGAGACGGCGACGGCGACACAGCCGGTGACGGCGACGGCCAGCAGCAGCTGTCCGTCCAGGGCGTAGCGCGCCGCGCGGCGCAGCCCGACGAAGCAGACGGCGGCTGCCAGCACGACGAACAGCGCGATCTCCAGCGGCCCTTCGAGGCCGAGCCGCAGCAGCGCGCCGTGCAGGGACTGGTTGGCGAGGCTGTCGGGGCTCTCGCCGAGGCCCGCGCCCGCGAGATGGCGCGTGACGTACGTCCACGAGTCGCTCGGCATCGCCACCCAGGCGACGGCCGTGCAGACGGCGAAGGTGCCGACCGTGGTGAGGGCCTGGCGTCTGCGGCCGGTCAGCCAGAGCAGCGGGGCGAACAGCAGCACGGCGGGCTGGAGGGCGGCGCCGAGACCGATGAGGATGCCGGGACCGGGTTCACCCCGGTCGCCGCGCAGGAGGAAGAATCCGAGCAGGACCAGAAGCACCGGGATTATGCTCGTCTGGCCCAGGTGGAAGCTGTTGCGGACCGGCAGGGACAGCATGAGCAGGCTGATCGCGACCGGCGCGGCAAGCAGACGCGTACGGCGTGAAACCGTGCCCGGCAGGGCGCGCGCCGCGACGAGCCCGAGGGCGACGACGAGCAGCAGCGTGCCGAGTGTCCAGGCGACCCCGAGGGCCTGTTCGGCGGCCCGTCCCAGTGGTTTGAGCACCAGGCCGGCGAAGGGTGTGCCGGTGAACTTGCCGCTCTCGTACAGCGAGCCCGACACGTGCAGTACGCCGTTCTCCCCGATCCAGGTCTCCAGATCGAGCAGCCGCTCGCCGGGTGGCAGCCGCAGGACGGCCACCGCCTGCCGTACGGCGAGACCGGCCGCCAGCGCCCAGAGCACGGCGCGCGCCGCCCCGTAGCCGTTCCCCGCTGCCCCGAATCCGCTCCCTGCCGCCGTACTGCCCCGCACACCCTGCTCCGCATTCGCCACGCCGCGCCGACCCTCCGCTTCCAACCCTCGACCCTGGGTCATGAGCCTCGCATTCCCCCACTGTGGAGACTCAGGCAACCCCCTCTTCGCCTGAGTGTCATCCCTCTTTTGTCCAAATGCCGATGAAAGCACCGATGACACCACGGCCGGCACCAGGAACCGGACCGGTGGGCAGGGCCGTCTGAGGCGTTGGGTTGACGCGCCGGGACGGCGCGACGCGACGCGGCACGGGTTTCGGGAGGGTACGGGGGATGCGGAAGGCTCAACGGGCGTCTCTCGTGGTGTGCGCCTTGCTGTTGACACAACTCGGGTCGCTGATCGCACCGGCGTACGCGTGCGGCTGCGGCGCGATGGTGCCCGGCCCGCAGTCCACGATCGGCGTCGACAGGGAGACGTCGGTGGTCCGTTGGGACGGCGCGACCGAGCAGATCGTGATGCGTTTCACGGTGCGCGGGAACGCGCCGGAGGCCGCGTGGATCATGCCGGTGCCGAGTCGGGCGAAGGTGGAACTGGGCGATCCGGATCTCTTCTCCGAGCTCGACGACCTCACGGCGCCGGAGTTCCGCACGCGTTACTACTTCTGGCCGCGCTCTGCCGACTGGCCGTTCGCCTCGGACGTCGACGGCCTGTCGGCCGCCGGGCCGCTGCCGGGCTCCACGGCGCCCCCGGTCGGTGTCGTCGGCCGCGAACGCCTCGGCGACTTCGACGTGGCCCGCCTGACGGCGACGGACCCGGACGCGCTGCGGGACTGGCTGGACACGAACGGCTTCGACCTGCCGCCCGACCTCACGACGGGGCTCCAGCCGTACGTGGACCGGGAGTGGGAGTACGTGGCGGTGCGGCTGGCCCCGGAGGACGCGGGCGCCACACTGCGCGGGACGCTCGACCCACTGCGGCTGAGCTTCGCCAGCGACCGGCTGATCTACCCGATGCGGCTCTCCCGCCTGGCGGACCGGCCGCAGTCGCTGGGCCTGTACGTACTGGCCGACCACCGGATGGAACCGCGCACGTCGATCGGCGGGGACGAGCCGGAAGTACGTTTCGCGGACCGGGTCTCGGCCGAGGACTCACCGGCGGTGAGCGAACTGGTGGGCGCGGATGCCGGTCCGGCCTTCCTCACGGCGATCGACCAGCACTTCCCCCGCCCCGAACGCATCGACGCGGACCACGAGTTGCGGGCGACAGCGGCGGACACGCCGTACCAGCAGGTGTTCTACGACGACGAACTGCGCATGTTCGCGGGCGTCCCGGCGTGGCTGGCAACCGTGGGGGGTGTGTTCGTGGTGCTGATGCTTCTGGTGGTGGGCGGGGCGGTGCTGCGGGTCCGCCGCCGGTCTCACTGAACGCGCTGAGGGTACGACTACGTCGCCCGCACGTGCCGCACGAAGGCGTGCCAGCCGTCGGGCGAAACGGTGAGCACGGGCCCGTCGGCGAGCTTGCTGTCCCGAACCGGAACGACGCCGTGGGCCACGGCGAAGGCCGGCGACCATTCGACGCAGTTGCCGCCCTCAGGGCTGCTGTACGTGGACTTGACCCAACTCTCGGGCGCCGGAGTGACGTTCACATCGCCGCCACGAAGGCACGCCAGCCCTCGGGCGAAACGGTGAGCACGGGCCCGTCGGCGAGCTTGCTGTCCCGAACCGGGACGACGCCGTGCACCTCCGCGAAGGTGGGCGACCACTCGACGCAGTTGCCACCTTCAGCACTGCTGTACGTGGACTTGACCCAACCCTCGACCACCGGGGTGCGGTTCACAACGCCGCCACGAAGGCACGCCAACCTGCGGACGAAACCCTGAGCACAGGACCGTCAGTGAGCTTGCTGTCCCGCACCGGAACGACGCCGTGCACCTCGGCAATGGTGGGCGACCACTCGACGCAGTTGCCGCCGTCCTGTCCGCTGTATGTCGACTTCACCCAACCATGCTGCGGGATGACCGATGTGGTCATGATGCCTCCATGAGTTCACGGATCAAGTCTGCGGACGCGGCCGGTGACAGAGCTGATGCTGTCAGCACATCGTAGGCCCGCTCCAAGTCCCGTACCACAGCCAATTCGTCAGTGATCGTAGCGGACCGAACTCCCTCGGCGTAGACGATAGACGTCCCGTCAGGACTGGTCAGGACCGACATCGCGCCATCCATGAGACCGTGCGTCGCGGCGTGCAGGGGTAGCACCTGAAGCACGTTGGTATGCAGGGCCCCTCGCGCGAGGAGAACCCCGAGCTGCTCCCGCATCACTTCCCGGCCACCGACGTTGCGCTGGAGCACCGACTCACAGACGACAACTGACAAGTAGGGCGGGCTGCTTCCCTTCAGTACGTCCTGGCGAGACATCCGAGCCCCAACCATCGTCGCGATCTCCCGCTCGCTGGCCCGGAGATCGCCGTTCCTCAGCAGTTCTCGCGCGTAGGCCGGAGTCTGGAGCAATCCAGGGACAACAGTTGGCGACCACTCGATGATCTTGACTGCGCGCAGCTCCACCTCCATCCGGCGTCGCGAATGCGCGGGAAAGTCGTCCGCCCGCGACTTCTCGTACAGAGACTTGAACAGCCCGTCCGTGTCGAATACCTGGTCGA
Organism: Streptomyces panacea; assembly: GCF_040560175.1. Classification (NCBI taxonomy): domain Bacteria; kingdom Bacillati; phylum Actinomycetota; class Actinomycetes; order Kitasatosporales; family Streptomycetaceae; genus Streptomyces; species Streptomyces panacea. Next base: position 7,726 of record NZ_JARJHW010000191.1, on the reverse strand, counting down.
ACAGCGGCGGAAGGTTGCTGGGGATCGGACCCTCCCCGCGCTCCAGGCGGGAAATCGTGGACGCGGAAGTGCGCACCTCTCGTGCGAGTTGCTTCTGCGTCCATCTGCCTGCCGGGCGTAACTCGCGTGCGTCGCGCAGGGCCTCGCCGAACTGCTGCCGGGGACTGGTCATCGCAATTGCCCACCTTCCGTCAACTTCCCGCTGACGCCACGAAGAATTCCGCCGCAACCAACGCCCCGGTAAATCGCGCTGGCCATGACATCAGCGCAGATCAGGGCGGCCTGCATATGCCGTTGCAACCAGAGCGCAGGTTGAACCGCGATTGCCTTCCAAAGGTACAGCCCACCGTCGCACTCTGAGCACCACCGATCACTCCCCGTAGAAGGGTGCGACGTGGACCCAGATCCCCCTGCCCCAGACGACCGACTCACCGTCCTCGTAGAGGAAGGCCACTTCTACCGCCTCCGCCCCCACACCCCGCCCGCCGCAGGCGAATACGCGCTGGTGACGGCCGACCTCCTCCAACGCGTTCTCCACGGACTGAAAGGGCTGCCGGAATGACCCGCAGCGAATCGCGCCAATTCCTTTCCCAGCTCTCCGAAGCCACCGGCGTGGACGGCGTCGTCGTGGTCCGGAAACTCGAACCGGGCGCGGAAGGGGCCGACTTGAGCCCCGGCTCCGTACTCAGCTGGCCGCCGTGCGAATGCGGGCACCCCAAGTGCCCGGACTACGAGCCCGGTTCGGCCGCCGAGGAACTCCGCTCCCGCGTGGCCGAGAGAAACCGGCTCAGCCGGCGCGACGACGGGGCGTGAGGCCGCGCGCCACGACGCCGGGGGCAGGTACCCGATCGGTACCTGCCCCCGGCGTGGACGGTTCAACGGCGCGTTACTCCCCCGCCACCGGCCCGCGCGGCGCGCTCGCCTGCCAGGCCGTGAACAGGGGCACCTCGCCCGTGCCGTCCAGGACCACCACGCCGAACGGCCGGTCGAAGGCGACCGGCACCACGCGTGGCGGCCGGGCCGCCCCCGCCGCCCGCATCACGATCGCCGTCACCGCCGCCGCCTCGACGCCCAGTTCGGCGACCTTCACCACCGCCTCCTGCACGACCTTCTCGATCTTGAGCCGTTCCGGCGACAGCCCGGAGAAATCTGCGGCGTCACTCGTCGCGTACGTGACCCCAAGCGCCGCCAGTTGGGGCGCGATCTCGGTCGTCGTACGGAGTTCGAGCCGCGGCAGCGCCAGGCTGATCATCTCGGTGTCGATCGGGGCGCGGCGCGACTCGGGCGCCCACCCGGCGGGCAGGACGTCCGCCGCCCTCGCCCCTTCCTCGCCCAGCACGAACCGCACGCGCACCGCGGACATCCCGCCCTCGCAGCGCAGTTCGACCACGTGCGCGCCGTCCACCGTCCACCCGGAGGCGGCACCGAGGTGCTGGTGCATGGTCGGCACGTCACATACCGATCCGGCGGCGTCCGTGAAGGGCCGGGCGACAGTGGCTCTCGCCTCGAAGGGCACGTACCAACGCGCCTTCAGCGCGAGGACGTTGACGAGCGCGAGCAGCGAGTCCTCGTCGATGTCCGCCGGCAGTTTCTCGATCAGACCGCCCGTCGCCTCCCGTACCCAGGCGTCGATCTCGGCGGGATCCAGGTGCCCGAAGCCGATGTCGGGAAGCGCTTCCCGGTACGCGCGGTAGACCGGTACGCGGCTCCATACCCGGGTGGCCACGCCCAGTTGCCCGGTCCGGGCGAGCGCGCGGGCGCTGTCGGTGACGGCCCCGGCGACATCCGCCCCGCCCAGCCCCAGCAACGCCTCCAGCTCACCGGACGTCTCGCCCCGCGCCCCGGCGGTCACCGCGCCGAGTGCCAGCCACAACCCGGCGGGGGAACAGACGAAGTCGCCGTCCACACCCGGCCGTTCACCCTCACCCCGCACCCGCAGCCACCGCTCGGCGAGTGTCCGCATCGCCCCGGCATACGTCGTCAGTCCTGTCGCCTGTCCCATGCGGTGAGCGTACGACGGGCCCGGCGCGGCGCCAGAACGCCGATCGCGCCGATGAGTGGCTACACCTCGGGAAGGGAGGGATCGGGCGTCCAGGGAGACGGTGCGGTGACGGCCCAACGTTCGTGGTCGCGCCAGGCCCCGTCGATGTAGAGGTAGGCGGGCGACAGACCTTCGTACCGAAAGCCCAGGCGCTGGACCAGGGCCAGAGACGCCTTGTTCGCCGGCTGGATGTTCGCCTCCAGCCGGTGGAGCCGCAGGTTGTCGAAGGCGTGCCGCAGGGCGACGGTGAGCCCTTCGGCCAGGTAACCCCGCCTCGCGGACGGGGCGAAGGCCGCGTAGCCGAGGGACGCGCCCTGATAGCGGCCCCGGATGACCGAGTTGATGTTGATCATGCCGGCGGCCGCACCGGTCTCCTGAACGCGGATCACGAAGCCCCGGTTGGTGCCGTCCTCGAAACGGCGCATCCAGCCCTGGAACTCCGCCGCGGTCGCGGGCAGCTGTATCCAGGGCGTATGGAGCTCGGTACTGGCCCTCACGAGCGAGCAGAACTCATCCTGGTCGGCGAGGGTGAGCGGGCACAGTTCGACCCGTGACGGCAGAGTGGACATGGGCCAATGCTAGGACCCTCTTCCGAACAGGAAATCGCATCAGCGATCCTCTTCTGAACCACTCCCCAGGCCCCACGAAAACCACGAAACAACGAGGACGACCGCGTCCCAACGCGGCCGTCCCCGAGTTCTCGGGTCCCCGGACCCTCAGGTCCTCAGGTTCTCAGATCCGGAGCAGCCGCTCCGTGACCTCGCGGTAGCTCCGCAGCGCGAGCCGCAGATCCTCCGTGTCGGCCGCCGATTCGCCGCTCTTGTTCCCGCGTGCGTCCCAGCTGTCGCGCAGGGTGCGGGGCTGTTCGGCGAGGGCCGTCGTGAGGCGCTTGGCCGCCTCCTCCAGTACGCCGGCCGCGTCCTCGACCGAGCGCCTGGGCCCGTCGACGAAGGTGGACAGCGCTTCCTGGAGGCGCAGGTTCAGCTTGTCGCACTCGTCCTGGGGGATCAGCCGGGGCGTCTGCGCGGGGGTGGCCTCCGGCGTCCGGCCGGGCACGGTCTCACGCGCCGGTGAGGTCTCACGCGCCGACGGGGTCGTGACCGCGGACGTAGTGGACCCGGAGGACGCCGTGGACCCGGAGGACGCCGGCGTACTCGGCGTGCTCCTGGGCGTCGCGGCGGACGCGGGCACCGGGTGCACGGGGTCCTGGACCGGGCCCGCGAGCGGGTCCCTGTCCGGCTCCTCGCGCGGCTCCTTCTCCGTCGCACGGGCTGTCCCGCGCGGCGTCGAGGGCGGTGTGGCGGGCGGGATCATGGGCGCTGCCGTGGGCCGCGCGGGCCTGGCGGCGTCGCCGCCCGCAGCGGCGGCGGTCTCCGACTCGGACAGCGGCACGACGGGCGTCGCGGGCTTGCTCCCGCGCTCACTCCTGAGCGCCCGCTCCGCCTTGCCGGTCTTCGTCTGCTGCTCCTGCTCGCGCTTCTGCTCGTGCTTCCGCTCGGGGTCGTACGGGTCGTACGTCATCACACGCCACTTCCTTTGGGGCTCAGTGCGGGATTCCGGCCGGGGATGCCCGGACGGTGCCGGGGGCTGTCCTCCTTGGAGTCCAGGACCAGCCGCTCGAAGAGCCGACGCGCCTCGACCATCGCCTCGCGCAGTTCCTCGGTACTCGCGCCCCGGCCCTCTTCCGAGGCCGCGTGGCGCACCCTTCGGTAGCCGTCCACCTCGTGCGCGTGGTGCACGGAGAGGGCGTCGAGGTGTTCGGTGGGCTGCTCGGCGTCCGGGAAACCCCGGTCCGATGCCAGCCGGGAGATCAGCTTGTCGGCCTCGACGACGGCCTGTCGCGGGGAGTCGACGAAACGCTCCTGGAGACCGGCCCAGTGGGCGACGTACTGGTCGCGCGCCTCGGCGGGCAGCGGATTCGGACGCAGATCGCCGTGGTGCTTGACCCGCTCGGCCAACTCGTCCTCGGCGGCCTTGACATCACCGTGGTGCCGGTTGACGGCACGCTCGTACTCGGGGCCGAAGCGCCGCTTCAGCCCGCCACGTCCGCCGACTTTGCCGGTCCTGTGGAGGACGGCGGCGACAGCGACGGCGATCACCACGATCAGCGCGACGACGATCAGGACAGTGGACATGGTTGCCTTCCTGGATTCGACTCGTGTCTGGTGAAAGGGCGCCTCACGGAATCGGGTTGCCCGGAATCGGCCGGCCAAACAGCGCGGCACCGGGATAGAAAGATGACCATGAACTGGATCGTCCGCCCCGAGTCCTTCGGCACCTCCGACGCCACCCGGCTGCGCCGCGACTACTACGCCGAGGTCGCGAGCCGCTACTGGCACCGCCCGGCGACGGCGGCGGAGATCGACGAGGGCCTCGCGGACGACCCGCCCGACCAACTCACTTTCCCCACCGGTGAGTTCGTCGTCGGGCGGTACGAAGGCGTGCCCCGGTCGTGCGGCGGTCTACTGCTGCTGGACGGCCCCGGGCCGCGTACGGCCGAGCTGACACGGGTGTACGTCCGCCCCGCCGTACGCGGCACGGGCGGCGGTCGCGCGCTGCTCACGGCCCTGGAGTCGGCGGCCCGCCGGCTCGGCGCGACGCGGATCGTGCTCGACACCCGGCTCGACCTCGTGGAGGCGCGGGGGCTGTACGCCGCGTGCGGATACGCGGAGATCCCGGCCTACAACGAAGGTCTCTACCGGGAGATCTGGTTCGGCAAGAACCTCACGGACGCGCCGTGACCGGACGAAGGCCGAAGACTCACAACGAGTGATCGCCGCGCGGCTCCGCGCCGTTGGGCCGTTCCGCGTCCGATCCGCAGAACTCGGCGCTCAACTCCCGTACCAGCTCGATCAGATCGGTCGGCCGGTCCGGTCCCCACCAGTCGCCCAGCATCTCGGCCAGCGACTCCTCCCGCGCCCGTGCCAGCACCGTCGCCACCTCCAGGCCGTGCTCGGTGAGGACCAGCCCCAGGCCCTCGCGGCGGGCCAGGCCGCGCTCCTCGATCTGCCGGGTCGCGTCGTTGATGACCGGCAGCGGTACGGGCGTGGTGTCGGCGAGGCGGCCGGGCTCGACCACGCCGTGGCGTCTGACGCGCAGCAGCATCCAACTGGCCGCCGGGAGCAGGTCGTACCCCGACCGCTCGGTGATCTTCTCGTAGATGTGCCGGCGCCCCTCGCGGGTGCCGAGTACGGACAGCGCGCGGGCGCACTCGTCGCGCGAGGAGCGTTCGACCGGGTTGCTGGCCAGGGTCTCGCTGACCTCGGGGGCGGTCACCGAGCCGCGCAGCTTGTCCTCCTTGAGGAACCAGGCGACGACGAAGGCCACCAGGACGACGGGCACGGCGAAGAGGAAGACGTCGGTGATGGACGTCGAGTACGCGTTGAGCACCCCGGCCCGCATCGGTGGCGGCAGGCTCCCCACGGAGCGCGGGTCGGACGCGAGTCCTCCCGGCGTCACGCCCGGCGGCAGCCGCTGCCCGGCGAGGGAGTCGGTGAGCTTGTTCCGCAGCAGATTGTTGAAGATCGTGCCGAAGATGGCGACGCCGAACGAGGCGCCGATGGAGCGGAAGAAGGTCGCGCCGGAGGTGGCGACGCCCAGGTCCTCGTAACGGACGGAGTTCTGCGCGACCAGCACGAGCACCTGCATGACGAGTCCGAGACCGGCGCCGAAGACGAAGAAGTACGCGCTCATCTCCCAGGTGCCGCTGCTCACCTTCAGCTGGTGGAGCAGCAGCAGTCCGATCGCGATGATGCCCGTGCCGGCGATCGGGAAGACCTTCCAGCGGCCGGTACGGCTGACGATCTGGCCCGACACGGTGGAGGTGATCAGCAGCCCGAACACCATCGGCAGCATGTGCACGCCGGACAGGGTGGGGGACACGCCCTGCACGATCTGGAGGAACGTCGGCAGATAGGTCATGGCCCCGAACATGGCGAACCCGACGATGAAGCTGATGACGCAGACGAGCGCGAAGGTCCTGATACGGAAGAGGCTGAGGGGCAGTACGGGCTCGGCGGCCCGCCGCTCCACCCGGATGAAGCAGACCAGCAGGATCACGGCGAGGACGGCGAGGCCGATGATCTGGGCGGAACCCCAGGCCCAGGTGGTGCCGCCGAGCGAGGCGACGAGGACCAGGCAGGTGGCGACGGAGGCGATGAGGAAGGTGCCGAGGTAGTCGATGGTGTGCTTGGTCGAGCGCACCGGGATGTGCAGGACGGCCGCGATGACGGCCAGGGCGACGACACCGACGGGCAGGTTGATGTAGAAGACCCAGCGCCAGCTCAGATGCTGGGTGAACAGTCCGCCGAGCAGCGGGCCCAGGACGCTGGTGGCACCGAAGACGGCGCCGAACAGGCCCTGGTACTTGCCTCGTTCGCGCGGCGAGACGATGTCGCCGACGATGGCCATCGACAGCACGATGAGCCCACCGCCGCCGAGGCCCTGGAGGGCGCGGAAGATGATCAGCTCGGCCATGCTCTGCGAGATGCCGCAGAGGGCCGAGCCGATCAGGAAGATGACGATGGCCGCCTGGAAGAGCTTCTTTCGGCCGTACTGGTCGCCGAGCTTTCCCCACAGGGGCGTGGCGGCGGTCGAGGCCAGCAGATACGCGGTGACGACCCAGGACAGATGGTCGAGGCCGCCGAGGTCGCTGGCGATGGTGGGCAGCGCGGTGGAGACGATGGTCTGGTCGAGCGCGGCGAGCAGGAGGCCGAGCAGCAGGGCGCCGATCGAGACGAAGATGGTCCGCCGGTTCTGGCCATCGCCGGGGACCGGACTCGTGGGCGGGGTGCTCACTTCCTGAGCCATCGGCATCTCCTCGGGTCTGCGCCTGCCCCCATCCTGATTGTTCCGTTGACTTATGGCCTGTTATGTCCTGCCGAACGCGGCCGGCGGACGGAGCGCGCCCCTCGTCCGCCGGAAGGCGGACCGGTCCCCCGTCCGACGGCGCGGAGCCGGGCTGCATAATCGCTGACAGTTCAAGGGAGGGGACCCACATTGACCGGACAGCTCTGTCCCGAATGCGGTGTGCCGCGGGACGAGTACGGCCGACCGGGCGCCGGCTGCGACTGCTCGGAGCGGGCGGCGATAGCGGCGGCCGAGGACTTCGACCCGCTGCGGATACGGCCGTACGTGGCCTTGCCGGACCCGAACGGGGCCGCACCGCCCATTGCGCCACCACCACCGCCGTACGCGGGCGGCGACCGGTCGGAGGGCACCGACCCGGCCGAGACGATGCGTTTGACGCTGCCGGGGCTTCGGACGACGGCGCCGGTCGCGGCGGCGGATCCGGAACGGACGGGCGGGCGCAGGACGTTCGCGATGGCGGCGCTGGCGGCGGCGGCCGTGGCGGTGATCGGTACGGCGTCGTTCGCCGGGGGGCTGTTCACCGGGGACGACGGGGGTGACGACGGGACGTCCGAGCTGAACTCGGGGCTGCCGACGGCGAGTGCGCGGCCGGATCCGTCGGCGTCCGAATCCGTGTCCGCGTCCACGTCCGCCTCGAAGCCGGGATCGGCTGTTGCTTCGACTTCCGCGTCGGCTTCGGCTTCGGCGGTCGCGTCCGCGCCGGAGCCGACCACGAGCGGGCCGCCGTCACCGACCGCGGAGCCCGGCGCGCCGAGCAAGCCCTCGGCGAAGGCGCCGCGGCCGGACGGCACGGCGACGACGCGGGGGGCGGGAGCG
>NZ_JARJHW010000190.1:0-13808 GCF_040560175.1 Streptomyces panacea | reverse complement strand
GTGTATAAGAGACAGCCGCCAACCCCCGCACCACCGCGACCGCGTCCCCGTGCCGCTCCGCCACCGGCACCAGCCCCAGATGCCGCGACGGCGTCTCCATCTCCGCCGCCCGCCGCAGCACACCGAGCACCGGCACACCCGACTCGTCCAGTGCCTCGCGCAGCAGCGCCTCGTGCCGGTCGGACGCGACCTTGTTGAGGATCACTCCGCCGATCCGCACCTCGGGGTCCCACGACGCGAAGCCGTGCACCAGGGCGGCCACCGACCGGGACTGCGAGGAGGCGTCCACGACGAGCACCACCGGCGCCCGCAGCAGCTTCGCCACCTGCGCGGTGGACGCGAGTTCGCCCTGCCCGGCGGCGCCGTCGTACAGCCCCATCACGCCCTCGACCACGGCCAGGTCGCAGCCCGCCGCGCCGTGCGCGAACAGGGGCCCGATCAGCTCCGTACCGCACAGGTACGCGTCGAGGTTGCGGCCGGGCCGCCCCGTCGCCAGCGCGTGGTAGCCGGAATCGATGTAGTCGGGCCCGACCTTGTGCGGGGACACGGCGAGGCCGCGCCCGGTCAGGAGCGCCATCAGCCCGGTGGCGACGGTGGTCTTGCCGCTGCCGGACGCCGGGGCGGCGATGACGAGACGCGGCACCGTCACCCGTGAGCCGGGGGAAACCGGGGAAGCGTTCACCACTCGATGCCCTTCTGCCCCTTCTGCCCCGCGTCCATCGGATGCTTGACCTTCGTCATGTCGGTGACCAGATCGGCGAGTTCGACCAGCGCCTCGGGCGCGTTCCGCCCGGTGATCACGACATGCTGTGTGCCCGGCCGGTCCCGCAGCACCCGTACGACCTCGTCGGTGTCCACCCAGCCCCAGTGCATCGGGTACGCGAACTCGTCCAGCACGTACAGCCGGTACGTGCGCGCCGCGAGGTCCCGCTTGACCTGCTCCCAGCCCTCGCGCGCCGCGTCCTCATTGGAAAGCTGCTTGTCGCGCTGGACCCAGGACCAGCCCTCGCCCATCTTGTGCCAGTCGACCGAACCGCCCTCGCCGCTCGCCCCCAGCACCTTCAGCGCGTGCTCCTCGCCGACCTTCCACTTCGCCGACTTGACGAACTGGAACACCCCGATCGGCCAGCCCTGCGTCCAGCCGCGCAGCGCGAGCCCGAACGCCGCCGTCGACTTGCCCTTGCCGATGCCCGTGTGGACGACGACAAGGGGACGGTTACGGCGCTGCCGGGTGGTGAGCCCGTCGTCCGGCACGATCGCCGGCTGTCCCTGTGGCATCAAGCTGCCTTCCTGTTGGCGCCCCGCGTGCCCTGTACATCCCTGACCAGCCCCGCGATGCTGTCGGCGCGCAGCTCCTCCAGCGTGACGGCCGTGCCGCCCAGCTCGCCCGCGAGCGCGACCGCCAGACCGAGCCGTACCGGCCCCGACTCGCAGTCCACGACCACCGACGCCGTGCCCTCGGCGGCGTGCAGCCGCGCCGCGCGCGTACCGAGCGCCACCGGGTCGGGCCCGCCCGTCGCCCGCCCGTCCGTCACCACGACGAGCAGCGGGCGCCGCGCGGGATCGCGCATCCGCTCCACCCGCAGGATGTCGTGCGCCTTCAACAGCCCGGCGGACAGCGGGGTGCGCCCGCCGGTGGGCAGCGTCTCCAGCCGTACGGCCGCCGCGTCGACCGACGAGGTCGGCGGCAGCGCCACCGTCGCGTCCTTCCCACGGAAGGTGATCAGACCGACCTTGTCGCGCCGCTGGTAGGCGTCCAGGAGCAGCGACAGCACCGCGCCCTTCACCGCCGACATGCGCTGCCGCGCGGCCATCGACCCGGAGGCGTCCACCACGAACAGCACCAGATTGCCCTCGCGCCCCTCGCGGGTCGCCTGCCGCAGATCGTCCCGCCGCACCACCAGCCCGCGCCCCGAACGCCCGCGCGCCCGCTGGTGCGGGGCCGCGGCCTGGACGGTCGCGGCCAGATGCAGCTTGGTCAGCGTGCCTCGTGGCCGCCGGGCCCCGGTCGTACGGCCGTGGTCGGTACGGGCCCGCGAACGGCGCCCCGCCGCGCCCTCACCGAGACCGGGCACGCTGAGCATCTTCGTACGGAAGGGCTCGGCGGCCCGCACGGCGGACTGCTCACCGCCCCCGGCGGGCCGGCCGCCCTGAGCTTCCTCGGGCTGCGCAGGCTCCCCGGGCTGCGCAGACTCCTCGGGCTGCGCGGGTGCCTCCGCCGTATCGACAGGCCCGTCCGCAGGTCCCTCGGGTCCGTCCTGCGGCGGCTGCCCGCCCCCACCCGGCCCGTCGGGATCCGGATCGTCCTCAGGGGTGTCGTCCCCGCCGCCGAACTCCTCCAGCGTGTCGTCCAGCTTCTCCTCGTCCAGCCCCGGCGCGTCGAACGGATTGCGGCGCCTGCGGTGCGGCAGCGCCAGCAGCGCCGCCTGCCGTACGTCCTCGGCCAGCACGACCGTGCGCCCCGCCCACGCGGCGAGCGTCGTCGCCGTCCTGGCCATCACGATGTCGGCGCGCATGCCGTCCACCTCGAACGCGGCGCACGTCGCCGCGATCTGGCGCAGCGCGGCGTCACCGAGCCGTACCTCCGGCAGCAGCGCCCGCGCGGCCACGACGCGCGCCCGCAGCTCGTTCTCCTGGTCGGCCCACCGCGCTGCGAACCCCGCGGGGTCGTCGTCGTAGGCGAGCCGCCGCCGTACGACCTCCACCCGCAGATCGGGCTCGCGCGACGCGGCGACCTCGACGGTGAGCCCGAAGCGGTCGAGCAACTGGGGCCGCAGCTCGCCCTCTTCGGGGTTCATCGTCCCCACGAGCAGGAACCGCGCGGCGTGCCGCACGGAGACGCCCTCACGCTCTACGTAGGAGGCGCCCATCGCGGCGGCGTCCAGCAGGACGTCGATCAGGTGGTCGTGCAGCAGGTTGACCTCGTCGACGTAGAGGATGCCCCGGTTGGCGTCGGCGAGCAGCCCCGGCTCGAAGGCCTTCACGCCTTCCGCCAGCGCCCGTTCGATGTCCAGCGCACCGACCAGCCGGTCCTCGGAGGCGCCGACGGGCAGTTCGACCACCCGGGCGGGCCGCGACGTACCCGGACCCGTCTCGTGCGGTCCGTCGGGACACGCCGCGTCGGGCGCGTCGGGGGCGCAGGAGAAGCGGCACCCGGCGACGACCGCGACCTCGGGCAGCACCGCGGAGAGCCCTCGCACGGCGGTGGACTTGGCGGTCCCCTTCTCACCGCGTACCAGCACGCCGCCCACGGCGGGGGACACGGCGTTGAGCAGCAGCGCGAGCCGCAGATCGTCCTGCCCGACGATCGCGGTGAAGGGGTACGGCGTACTCACAGTGCCTCCAAGGCATGGGTCGGCGTGTTCGGCCCGTCCGGCGTTCGAGTCCTCACTCGCCGCCCCCTTCGAGATCGCCCTCGAGCTCCAGATACGTCGCCCGCAGCCGCTCCAGCGTCGCCGGGTCCGGCTCCGCCCACAGCCCCCGCTCGGCCGCCTCCAGCAGCCGCTCGGTGATCCCGCGCAGCGCCCACGGGTTGGACTGCCGCATGAACTCCTGGATCGAAGGCGCGAAGACGTACTCGGCCGACAACTTCTCGTACATCCAGTCGTCCACGACGCCCGCCGTCGCGTCGTACCCGAACAGGTAGTCCACGGTCGCCGCCATCTCGAAGGCACCCTTGTAGCCGTGCCGCCGCATCGCGGCCATCCAGCGCGGATTGACCACCCGCGCCCGGAACACCCGGTGCGTCTCCTCGCCCAGCGTCCGCGTCCTGACCTGGTCCGGCGTCGCGCTGTCACCCACGTACGCCTCGGGCGACCCGCCCGTCAGATGCCGCACCATCGCGACCATCCCGCCGTGGTACTGGAAGTAGTCGTCCGCGTCGACCAGGTCGTGCTCCCGCGTGTCGACGTTCTTCGCCGCCACCTTGATCCGCCGGAACGCCGTCTCCATGTCGCCGCGCGCCGCCCGCCCGTCGAGCCCGCGCCCGTACGCGTAACCGCCCCACACCGCGTACACCTCGGCGAGGTCCGCGTCCGACTGCCAGTTCCGCGCGTCGATCAGCGGCAGCAGCCCCGCCCCGTACGCGCCCGGCTTCGACCCGAAGATCCGCGCCGTCGCGCGCCGGCGGTCACCGTGGAGCGCCGTGTCCTGATCGGCGTGCGCCCGCACGTAGTTGGTCTCGGCCGGCTCGTCCAGCTCCGCCACCGCCCGTACGGCGTCGTCGATCAGCCCCACCACATGCGGGAAGGCGTCCCGGAAGAAGCCCGAGATCCGCACCGTCACATCGATCCGGGGCCGCCCCAGCTCCGCCGCGGGCACGATCTCGAAGCCGCTGACCCGCCGCGACGCGTCGTCCCACACCGGCCGGCAGCCCAGCAGCGCCAGGATCTCGGCGATGTCGTCGCCCTGGGTGCGCATCGCGGACGTGCCCCAGACGGTCAGCCCGACCGACGCCGGATAGGCGCCCGTATCGGCCAGATACCGGGCGACCAGCGAGTCCGCCAGCGCCTGGCCGACCTCCCAGGACAGCCGCGACGGAATGGCCTTGGGGTCGACGGAGTAGAAGTTGCGGCCGGTCGGCAGGACGTTGACCAGCCCGCGCGTCGGCGACCCGGACGGGCCCGCCGGGACGAAACCGCCGTTCAGCGCGCGCAGGATGTTGTCGATCTCGTCCGTCGTACGGGCCAGCCTCGGCACGACCTCGGTGCAGGCGAAGCCCAGCACGGCCACCGCCGACGGCAGTTCGTGCCCCAGCACCTCCCCGACCAGCGGGGCCGCCGCCGACAGCTCCCACCGCCGCTCCTCCATGCCCTCCGCGAGCCGCCGGCACAACTGCTCCAGCAGGTCGATCGCGTCCGCCGCCGACCGCGCCGGACCCGCCACCAGCTCCGTCAGCTCCACCGGCACCTTCACCGGCGCGCCCGGCTCGCCCAGCAACTCCTTCTCGACCAGCCCGAAATGCTCGGCGAGCGCCGCCCGCAGGCCCGGCAGCGCGTTCGCCTTGCCTCCCCACACCTGCGAGGCGCGCAGCACGGCGAGCACCAGATTGACCCGGGCCTCGCCCTCGGGGCCGCCGCCGAGGATGTGCAGACCGTCCCTGATCTGGACGTCCTTGATCTCGCACAGGTAGCCGTCGACGTGCATGACGAACGAGTCGAAGTCGTCGTCACCCGGCTGCTCGTCGACATGCAGGTCGTGGTGCAGCTCGGCGGCCTTGACGAGCGTCCAGATCTGGGCGCGCACGGTCGGCGCCTTCGTCGGGTCGAGATCGCTGACCAGGGCGTACTCGTCGAGGAGTTGCTCCAGCTTGGCCAGGTCCCCGTAGGTGTCGGCGCGCGCCATCGGCGGCACCAGATGGTCCACGACCGTGGCGTGGCCGCGCCGCTTGGCCTGCGTGCCCTCGCCGGGGTCGTTGACGATGAACGGGTAGATCAGCGGCAGTTCGCCGAGCACCGCGTCCGGGCCGCAGTTCGCCGACAGACCGAGGCCCTTGCCGGGCAGCCACTCCATCGTGCCGTGCTTGCCCATGTGGATGATCGCGTCCGCGCCGAAGCCGTTGCGGTCGGCCGCCGTCTCCAGCCAGCGGTACGCCGCCATGTAGTGGTGCGACGGCGGCATGTCCGGGTCGTGGTAGATCGCGATCGGGTTCTCGCCGAACCCGCGCGGCGGCTGGATCATCACCACGACGTTCCCGAACCGGAGCGACGCCAGCACGATGTCGTCGCCGTCCACGTAGAGCGAGCCCGGCGGCTCGCCCCAGTGCTCCAGCATGCTCGCGCGCAGCCCCGGCTCCAGCTTGTCGAACCAGGCGCGGTAGTCCGCCAGCGGCACCCGCGCGGGCGCCACGGCCAGTTGCTCCTCCGTCAGCCACTCCACGTCGTGGCCACCGGCGTGGATGAGCCGGTGGATCAGCTCGTCGCCGTTGTCCGGGTGCGCGTCGGCGCCGTCCCCCACCACGTACCCGGCGTCGCGCAGGGCGTCCAGCACCCGCACCGCCGACGCGGGGGTGTCGAGGCCGACCGCGTTGCCGACGCGTGAGTGCTTCGTCGGGTACGCGGTGAAGACCACGGCCAGCTTCTTCTCCGCGTTCGGCTTGTGCGCCAGCCGCGCGTGCCGCACCGCGATCCCGGCGACCCGCCCGGCCCGCTCGGGGTCGGCGACGTACACCGGTACCTCGTCCGGGCCCTGCTCCTTGAAGGAGAACGGGACCGTGATCAGCCGCCCGTCGAACTCCGGGATGGCGACCTGCATCGCCGCGTCCATGGGGGACAGCGCGGCGTCCGACGCATCCCAGGCGGCCCGTGACGACGTCAGACAGAGTCCTTGCAGGACGGGTACGTCGAGGTCGGCCAGCGCCCCGATGTCCCACGCCTCCTCGTCGCCGCCCGCCGACGCGTCCGAGGCGACCGTGCCGCCAGCCGCGAGCACGGTCGCGATCAGCGCGTCGGCCGAGCCGAGCCGTTCGTACAGGGCGGGATCGGCACCGCGCAGCGAACCGCAGTACACCGGGAGGGCGTTCGCGCCGCGCTCCTCGACGCGGTCGCAGAGCACGTCCACGAAGGAGGTGTTCCCGGAGAGGTGGTGCGCGCGGTAGAAGAGGACCGCCACGGTCGGCCGCCCTTCCACAGAGGCGCGCTCGCCGTGCACGCCCCACTCGGGCATCGCTCGCGGCGCCTCGAACCCCTCGCCGGTCAGCAGCACCGTGTCGGAGAGGAACCGCGCCAGCTCCGCCAGATTCTCCGGCCCGCCCTCGACCAGATAGCGCAGTGCCTCGGCCACCACACCTGCGGGCACCGACGAGTCGGCCATCAGCTCCGCGTCCGGCACCGACTCGCCACCCAGCAGCACGGTCGGTATCCCGGACGCGGCGAGCGCGGCAAGACCGTCCTCCCAGGCGCGCTTGCCGCCGAGAAGGCGTACGACCGCGATCCGTGCCCCGGCGATCAGCGCCGGCAGCTCGTCGGCGGCGTCGACCCGCGTCGGGTTGCCGATGAGATACGGCGCGCCCGACGCACGGGCCGCGAGCAGATCGGTGTCGGCGGTGGACAACAACAGGACGGTGTTTGCCGTGGTCATGGCGCTCCAGGTGCGATGAAGGGAAGTCCTGACGGGGCGCCCGACTCGATCAGCCGCAGCAGCGCGTCCGTGTCCGCGTGTTCTTCGATCAGATCGCCGAGGAGGTCGAGCTGCTCCTCGCGCAGGGTGGCGAACGAGGTGTCGGGGGCGGGTACGAAACGGCGCCCCGCCGCCGCGGCCACCTCGCGCAGGAACGCGCGCCGGAAGCCGTCACTCTCCAGCGAGCCGTGCCAGTGCGTGCCCCACACCGGCCCGACGCGTGTGCCGTCCAGGCGACGACCGGCGCGGTCGACGAGGAACGGATCGCCGCCTTCCACGGAGGCGACGCCGTGGTGGATCTCGTACCCCTCGACCCGCTCGCCCAGCGCCTCGCCGACCGGCCGCGCCAGCGTCTTCTCGCGGGCGAACTCGACCCGTACGGGCAGCAGTCCGAGGCCGTCGACCGAGCCCGCGCGGGACTCGACGTCGTCCTCGATGTGCTCGCCGAGGAGCTGGTAGCCGCCGCAGACGCCGAGGACGGGGCGGCCCTCGGCGGCGCGCCGCAGCAGCGCGTCGGCGAGACCGCGCTCGCGCAGCCAGGCCAGGGCCCGCACCGTGCCGCGCGTACCGGGGACGATCACCAGGTCCGCGTCGGTGATCTCGTCGGGGCGGTCCACGAACCGCACCACGACGCCCGGTTCGGCCGCCAGCGCGTCCACGTCGGTGAAGTTGGACATCAGCGGCACCGCGCAGACGGCGACCCGCAGGACCTCTTCTCCGTACGGAGGCGTCACCACCGACTCGCGTACGGGGCCTCGCAGCGAGACCCGCAGACCGTCCTCCTCGTCGATGCCCAGCCCCTGCCGGAACGGCAGCACGCCGTACGTGGCGCGGCCGGTCAGCCCGCGCAGCATCTCCAGACCCGGCTCCAGCAACGACACGTCGCCGCGGAACTTGTTGACGAGATAGCCCGCGACCAGTGCCTGGTCCTCGGCGCTCAGCAGCGCCGTCGTACCGAAGAAGGACGCGAAGACGCCGCCCCGGTCGATGTCGCCGACCACGACGACCGGCAGCCGGGCGGCCCGCGCGACACCCATGTTCACGATGTCGGTACGCCGCAGATTGATCTCCGCCGGACTTCCGGCGCCCTCGCAGATCACCGCGTCGTAGGTGCTCCGCAGCTCCTGAAGACAGTCCACGACGGTGCCCAGCAGGGTCTCCTGGCGGCCGGGTCCGCTGCCGTCGCCGTGGTAGCCGCGGGCGCTCAGCTCACCCACCGGCCGCCCCATCAGCACCACTTGACTGCTGCGGTCGCCGCCCGGCTTGAGCAGGACGGGATTCATCAGCGCCGTCGGCTCGACGCGCGCCGCCTGTGCCTGCATCGCCTGTGCCCGGCCGATCTCGGCGCCCTCGCGCGTCACGAACGAGTTCAGCGACATGTTCTGCCCCTTGAAGGGCGCCACCTTCACACCCCGGCGCACGAGCCAGCGGCAGATACCCGCCGTGACGACGCTCTTCCCGGCGTCGGAGGTGGTCCCGGCGACCAGCAACCCGCCCCCGAGCCGTTGTCCGCCGCTCATCGGCCCCTCCTCTCAAGGAGGTGACCGGCCAGCAGCCGCCCGGCCACGCAGACGCCGAGCGCCAGCACGCCGACGCGCCGCGACAGTTCGACCGCCCGCTCGATGTCGGCCACCTCGACCGGCCGGCCGCCGCCGTTCAGCACCGGCCGGTGCTCGACCCGTCCGCCGTACGCGAGGGTGCCGCCGAGCCGTACGCCCAGCGCGCCCGCGAACGCGGCCTCCACGGGGCCCGCGTTGGGGCTCGGATGGCGGCCCGCGTCGCGCCGTACCGCTCGCAGGGCCCGCGCGGGCGCGCCGCCCGCCACCGCGGCCAGCGCCGCCGTCAGCCGGGCTCCCGGCCAGCCGGCCACGTCGTCCAGCCGCGCCGAGGCCCAGCCGAAGCGCAGGTGCCGCGGCGACCGGTGCCCGACCATCGCGTCCAGCGTGTTGACGGCGCGGAACGCGACCAGCCCCGGCACCCCGCCGAACGCGCCCCAGACCAGGGCTCCCACGACGGCGTCCGAGGTGTTCTCGGCGACGGACTCCACGACGGCGCGCGCGATCTGCTGTCCGTCCAGGCTCCGCGGGTCCCGCCCGCACAGATGCGGCAGCCGCTCCCGCGCCACCTCGACGTCCCCGGCGGCCAGTGCCCCGCCGACGGCGCGCGCCTCGCGCCCCAGCGACGTACCGCCCACCACGGTCCAGGTGACGGCGGCGGTCAGGGCGACGGACGCGGCGGGACGTTTCCGCAGCCCGTGCGCCACGAGCGCGGCCGCCCCGGCCGCACCCCCGGCGCACAGCGCCGTGTGCAGCGCGCCCCAGCCCCGGTGGTCATGCCACAGCAGCCGCTCGACGGCGCCCGCGGCCCGCCCGAAGGCGGCGACCGGATGGCCGCGCCGGGGATCGCCGAAGAACCGGTCGGCGAGGAGACCGGCGGCGGCGCCGTACGCGAAAACACTTCCCTGGGCCGGTACTTCGCGGCCCGCCGAACACTCGGCACGCATCGCTCAGCCCGCCGATACGCCTCGGGAAGCTCTCCGGGTTCTCGGCGTTCGTGGGGTTCTCGTACTCACAGCTCTGGACGCGACAGCTGAACCGCAGCCGGGCATGGCGACATGTCCTCACTCAGGGTCCGCGCCCCGGTTCGACGTGATGCGGCGACAAGAGTTCCTGGCTTCCGGGGACATGGCTGTCCCCGGTCACAGTGGCGGGACCGCGCCGGATTCGCACCGGCTTCCTCTCGCTGTCGCCGTATTGGCCTCGGCAGTCCACCACGCGTGCGAATCTCCGTCAACCAGGCTTTGACCTGCGGTGGGGCAGTGTGCCGAGGCCCACACGCGGCGGGCGCCTCCGGCGCGTGCGACGGCCGGATCGCGAGCGCCGACTCCGACGGGTGGGCGCGCTCGCCCACCCGCGGGCGAACCGCCGCTCGCCCATCCGCCCGAACCGCGTTGCCACGCGAGCGCGGTGGAGGGGGTGGCCCCGTGTACGGGCCACCCCCTCCACCGCGTCCGATCGCGCCGCGACGCGTCCGGCTCAGGCGACGATCATGTAGATCCCGTACGACACGGCCGCCAGGCAGAGCCCGAAGCAGACGTACGCGCCGGTGCGGGCCAGCGCGACGGAGCCGGTGCCCGTGGTGGCCGTGGCGGTCGTCGTGCCTTGAGCGGGTGCCGCGCCCTTCGAGAGCCCGACGATGCCCAGGGTGAACAGGCCCACCAGAGCGACGGTGGCCACGAGACTGACTCCGAAGACGGAGCCGAGCGCCGCCCAGTCGATGTTCATGCTGAAAGTGTCCTTCGCTTCGTCGGGCCGCTGACGCCGATGTCGACCACCGAGGTCAGACGGTCGCGGACCGGGCCGGTTCGGCGGTGGGTTCGGCGGTCCCCGGACCCGGGGCCGGGATGGTGGCGGCGATCTCCGACGCCGGACCGCCCACGGGGGGCGGGGTGACGGCGGCGATGGCGGCGGTCACGACGCCCGGGGGCTCGGCCGCCCCGGTGGGTTCGTCGGTTCCGTTGACGTTGGTGTGGTCGACCGGCTGGCGGCGCGACGCGAGCCAGATGACCGTCGAGAGCGCGACGAGCAGCGCGGCCGTGGCCCCGATGCCCCACGGGCCCTGCCCGGTCAGGAACTCGGCGCCCGCCGCGACCAGGCCGGCGGCCGGCAGGGTCAGACCCCAGGCGATGAACATCCGGGTGGCGGTCGACCAGCGGACGACTCCGCCCTTGCGGCCGAGGCCGGCGCCCATCACCGCGCCGGAGCAGGACTGCGTGGTGGAGAGCGAGAAGCCGAGGTGGGACGAGGCGAGGATGACGGTCGCCGCGCTGGTCTGGGCGGCGAAGCCCTGCTGCGGACGGAGGTCGGTGAGGCCCTTGCCCATGGTCCGGATGATGCGCCAGCCGCCGAGGTAGGTCCCCAGCGCGATCGCGACACCGGCGGAGACGATGACCCACATCGGGGGGTTGGAGCCGGGGGCGAGGACGCCACCGGTGACGAGCGCGAGGGTGATGACACCCATGGTCTTCTGCGCGTCGTTGGTGCCGTGGGCGAGGGACACGAGACCGGCCGAGGCGATCTGTCCCGCGCGGAAGCCCTTCGCGGTCGACTTCTCGTCCGTGTTCCGGCTGATGCGGTACGTCAGCCGGGTGGCGAGCATCGCGGCCAGACCGGCGACCAGCGGCGCGGCGAGCGCCGGGAGCAGGACCTTGGTGACGACGACCCCGCCGTTGACACCCGAGGCGCCGACGGACATCAGCGTGGCGCCGATGAGACCGCCGAAGAGAGCGTGGGAGGAGCTCGAAGGAAGGCCGAGCAGCCAGGTGAACAGATTCCACAGGATGGCGCCGACGAGCGCCGCGAAGATCACTTCGGTTCTGATGCCCTGTTCGTTGATGAGCCCGCCGGAGATGGTCTTGGCGACCTCGACCGACAGGAACGCGCCGACCAGATTGAGCACGGCGGACATCGCCACCGCGGTCTTGGGTTTCAGGGCGCCGGTCGAGATGGTCGTCGCCATCGCGTTGGCGGTGTCGTGGAAACCGTTCGTGAAATCGAACACAAGAGCCGTCACGATCACGATCGCGAGCAGCAGCGTGAGGTGTTCCATTTACCCAGGCAATCGTTTGACGTCATCGGCCGTTCAGGAACGTAGGGATGTTGGGTGAACGGAAGATGAACTGAGGCAGGCGTTGCGGTGTCTCCCCGTGGGGGGTGTCGCCCCCGCCGGTGAACCGGCCTGTGGCCACGGGAGTTCGAGCGTGCCGCCGGAGTCCGCCCGGCCCATGCGGCGCCCGGCCCGAGACCCGTCTGCGGCCCCTTCCGGGCGGCGGCGGAAGCCCGGTTCGGACCGGGCCGGGCGGCACGGAGAGATATCGCTCAAACGTGGACCCCGCCAACCTCCTTGAACCACCTGGGAGGATCGCCGTATGACGGAGACCGGACACACCCACGGGCAGGCGATCGAACACGCGTGGCGGGACCTCGTCGCCACCGCCCGCCGGAGCGCGGCCGACGGACTGGTCGTCGGCACCTCGGGCAATGTGTCCGTACGCGTCGGGGAACTGGTCCTCGTCACGCCGAGCGGGGTGCCGTACGACCGGCTGACGCCCGAGGACACCGTCGCCGTGGATCTCGACGGCCGACAGGTCATCGGCCGCCTCAGGCCCACCAGCGAGCTGCCGATGCATCTGGAGGTCTACCGGCACACGGACGCCGGCGCCGTCGTGCACACCCACGCCGTGCACGCCACCGCCGTCTCCACCCTCGTCCCCGAACTCCCGCTGATCCACTACATGGCGGCGGACTTCGGCGGCCCGGTCCGGGTCGCCCCGTACGCGATGTACGGCACCGGCGCCCTGGCCGAGAACATGGTGCGCGCGCTGCGCGACCGCACGGGCTGTCTGCTCCGGAACCACGGCACCGTCACCTACGCCGACACCCTGGACAAGGCATACGACCGCACGGCCCAGCTGGAGTGGATGTGCCGCCTGTGGCTCACCGCCTCCGCCGTCCCCGGCCGCACGCCGTCCCTGCTCTCCCGGCAGCAGGTGCGGGACGTCGAGGAGCAGCTCAAGGGCTACGGCCAGCGGAGCTGACCACGCCCGCCGGCAGGGCCGCTCACGCCTCCCCGCGTCACCCCGGACGCCCGCTCCACTGGCCGTACCGGCATTCCGTGCCGACACTGGGGAAATGCGCCCGGCCAGAGCGACGGCAGCAGCCGTCACCACAGTGATCGGTGTCGGCACGGCCGCTGTGGCGGCCGGCCGGTACGCCAGCGACGTCGTGCTCAAGCCGTCCGGACGACCACTGCCGGGCGACCCACGGCTCACCGTGCACGCCACCGCCGCGGGCCGCATCACCCTCACGCGCTGTCTCGCCTCCCTGCGCCCCGGTACCTACGGGCTGGAGTCCACGGAGATCCAGGCGGTCGTCGGCCCCGTCATGGACGACGTGCCGCACCGCGCCGACACGGTCGTCCGCCGGCTGGAGCGCGTCGGCCTGGGCACCCTCGGCGCCGGCAGCCGCGTCCGGCTCACCCCGTGGCTCCACCGCGGCGACCCCGCCACGGCGCTCGGCATCGCGTACGACCGGGTGGAGATCCCCGGCGAACTCGGCGCGCTGCCCGGCTGGTTCGTGCCCGGCAGCCGGGACACCTGGGTGATCACCGCGCACGGCCTCGGCAGCACCCTGGAGCACCCCATGAATGTCCTGGAGTTCCTGGTGGACCAGCGGCTCCCGGTCCTGAACCTGGCCTACCGGGGCGACCACGGCGCCCCGCGCTCCCCGGACGGCCTCGGCCACCTCGGCGACTCCGAATGGCGCGACCTCGATGCCGCGATCCGCTTCGCCGTCCGGGTCGGCGCCGAACACGTCGTCCTGTACGGCTGGTCCGTCGGGGCGACCATGGCCCTGCACGCCGCCGGGAAGTCCGGGCTGCGCGACCGGATCAGCGGACTCGTCCTGGACAGCCCGGTCCTCGACTGGGAGAGGACCCTGCGCGCCCTCGCCACCGCCCGCCGCACCCCGGGCCCGCTGCTGCCGCTCGCCGTCCGCGCGGCGCAGGGCCGGACCGGACTGCGCGGCGGCCGGCTGCCCGTGGTCGCCGATCCGGGCACGCTCGACGTCCCGACGCTGATCCTCCACGGCCCCGACGACGTCCTGGCCCCCTGGTACCCCTCCCGCGAACCTGTC
>NZ_JARJHW010000019.1:0-64657 GCF_040560175.1 Streptomyces panacea | reverse complement strand
GCCTAGCCCGCCGGCTCCCGCTCCGCCATGTCCGCGTCGGACAGGCCGAGTTCGGCCAGCACCTGCGCGGTGTGCTCCCCCAGCTCCGGCACCCGCCGGCCGCCCGGCGGCTCGGCCGTGCGGTGCAGCGGTGAGGTGACCACCCGGACCGCCCGTCCGTCCGGCAGCGTCGCCTCCGACCAGCGCCCGGTGGCCTCGGCCTGCGGATGGGCCAGTACGTCGGCGATCTGGTTCAGCCGCGCGTGCGGCACGTCCGCCGCTTCGAGCCGGGCGGTGACCTCGGCGGTGGACAGGGTGATCAGCCGGGCCTGCACGGCCCGTTCGGTGCGCTCACGGTGCCGTACCCGCGCGCTGTTCGAGCCGAAGTCCGGGTCGTCCAGCAGCGCCGTGTCGGCGAGCACCGTGCGGCACAGACGCTGCCACTGCCCCTCGTTCTGCACCGCGATCAGCACGTCCTGGCCGTCGGCCGTCGTGTACGGGCCGTACGGGGCGATGCTGGCGTGCCGCAGCCCGGCGGGCGGGGGCGCCGACCCCGAGTGCAGTTCGGCGAGGAGCAGCGGGCTCATCCACTCCAGCAGCACGTCGAACAGGGCGATGTCGATCCGCTGCCCCAGGCCGGTCCGTTCGCGCGCGTAGAGGGCGGAGGTGACGGCGCTGAGCGCGTACGAGCCGCCCGCCAGGTCCGCGAGGGAGACGCCGGGCTTGGCCGGGGTCTCGGGCGTGCCCGTGGCGGAGATCGTGCCGGCCTCGCCCTGCACCAGCGCGTCGTACGCCTTGCGGTCGGCGTACGGGCCGGTCGGCCCGTACCCGGAGAGGTAGCAGCGCACCAGGCGGGGGTTGAGCTCCGCCAGCGCCTCGTCGGTGATGATCCGGTTCAACGCGCCGGGCGCCAGATTGCAGACCAGTACGTCGGCCCCGGCGAGCAGCCGGCGCAGCGCGTGGCGCCCCGGCTCGGTCTTCAGGTCGAGTACGACGCTGCGCTTGCCCCGGTTGAGCCACACGAAGTGGCTGGCCAGGCCGTGCACGCTCTCGTCGTAGCCGCGCGCGAAGTCCCCGCCGCCGGGCCGCTCGATCTTGACGACCTCGGCGCCGAGATCGGCCAGATGACGGGTGCACAGGGGTGCGGCGACGGCCTGTTCGACCGCGATCACCCGGATGCCCCGCAGGTCGCCGGGCATCAGCGGCCGAAGCGCAGCACGGTGCCGACCGCGGGCTGCACGTAGTTGGCGGACATGTCGGTGGACAGGCGTGTGTGGGTGCGCAGTCCGGAGCAGTGCATCGGCATGACGGTGGCGACCTCCAGCTCGGCGAAGGCGGCGGCGGTCAGGGCGACGTTCTCCGCCGGGGTGGTGGGGAAGCCGAGGTGGAAGCCGCCCATCACGGCGCGGACGGGCTTGGGCCCGCACACCGCGCGTGCCTGCTCGATGGTGTTGACGACCCCGGCGTGCGCGCAGCCGGTGAGGACGACGAGGCCGGCGCCGCGTACGTCGATCACCAGGCCCATCTCGTCCATGACCTCGTCGCGGCGGAGCCTGCCCTCCGGTGAGACCTGGTAGAGACCGGGGTCGCCGGGCTTGAACGCCGGTGCGGCGCCCGCCTCGAAGGCGACCTTCCGGGGGATCACCCCGGTGGTGTGCACGCCGCAGCCGAGGTCGAGGGAGTCCTGGGTCAGTACGGGTACGCCGCCGGACCTCTCAACCTCACCGAACCGGAACGCGGCGTTGTAGACCGAGGAGGTGCGGCCGTCGCCCATGACCGCGTAGCGCGGAAGTTCCGCGTCGGCGTGGGTGGCGACCGGGATACGGCGTCCGGCGAGGTCGAGAAAGCGATGGATTCCGCCGAAATGATCGGGGTGGCCATGGCTGATGACGACATGGTCGATGGAGGCGGGGTCGACGCCGAGCACCCGCATGTTGTGTTCGAGCACGGTGCCGGTGAGGCCGACGTCGAACAGGACGCGCACGCTGTGGCGGCCCCGTACCGCCTCGACCAGGAAGCTGATGCCGTTCTCCGCCTGGGGTGGCACGCGCTTGGGGTCGAAGTGCTCGATGAGGCCGTACCGGGAGACGCAGTGGTCGTCCACGGCCCCCTCCGCGCTGCCGGTTCCGTCGCCGGTGGGGCTGGCCTGGTCGGGCAGCAGCATGTCCACCTGGTTCTCGACCAGCACGGTAATCGTCACGCTGTCGGCTTCGAACACGCCGCGGTCCTCCCGTAGTTACGAGTCCGGGTCACGGGTCCGGGCGCCTCGCCCGCTTCCGTACGCGGCACCGGACGTGAAGTATGGTGAGTCGCAAGCTACATCATCGTCATGGAAAATGCATCATCTGATTCATGATGTGCAAGGAGAGTCCATGTCCGCGTCCGTGCCCGGTCAGCCGCCCCGTTCCCATCTCTATGTACCCGCCGACCAGCCCCGCTTTCTGCGTGCCGCGCCGCGTTCCGGGGCCGACGCGCTGATCCTCGATCTGGAGGACGCCGTCGCACCGGCGAGGAAGGACGCGGCGCGCGCCGCCGCCGTCGCTTTCGCCGAGGAGTCCGCCGCCGACCGACCCGAGCTGTGGGTACGGATCAACGAGGGCGCCCGTGGCCGGGACGACGCCCGCGCGCTGGTGGCCACGGGCCGCGTCGACGGGCTCTGGATTCCCAAGGCGACCGCCGGGGCGGACCTGGACGAGCTGATCGGCCTCGTCGCCGTCGTCCCCTCCGTGGCGCTGGGGCTGCTGATCGAGAGCGCCACCGGGCTGCTCTCCCTGGGCAGCACCGCGGGCCGCCCCGGCGTACGGCACCTTCAGCTCGGCGAGGTCGACCTGCGGGCGGATCTGCGCATGACGCCGGATCCCGGCCCCGGGGACGGTCTGCTCGACTGGGCTCGCGGCCTCGCGGTCGCGCACACGGCGGCGCACGGTCTCGTCTCGGCCGTCGCGCCCGTCTCGGTCCACACCTCGGATCCCGAGGCGTTCCGCGCGTCGAGCGTGCGGCTGCGGGCGCTCGGC
The DNA here is from genome assembly GCF_040560175.1 of Streptomyces panacea. Taxonomy (NCBI): domain Bacteria; kingdom Bacillati; phylum Actinomycetota; class Actinomycetes; order Kitasatosporales; family Streptomycetaceae; genus Streptomyces; species Streptomyces panacea. Next base: position 61,664 of record NZ_JARJHW010000019.1, on the reverse strand, counting down.
TTCCAGGGGCGCGCCTGCATCCATCCGGTCCAGGTCGCCGTCGCCAACGAGGTGTTCGGTGTCGACCCCGGCGAACTGGCCGACGCGCACGCCCTGCTCGACCTCTTCGAGCACCGGGTCGGCGCGGGCAGCGGGGTGTTCCGCGACAGCGGGGGCGCGATGGTCGACGCGGCGACGGTCCGCCGCGCCCGCGAACTCACGGGTCGGACGGACCGGGCGGACCGGGCGGGTCGGACGGACGGGGCTGACCGAACGGACGGAGCCGGCCGGGCGGACGGGACCGGCCCGACGGCTTAGGCGCGGTCACCGGGCGCTGTCTCGTCCGCCAGCCAGGCCAGGTAGGGCGCGTTGCCCCGTACCACCGGAAACGCGAGGATCTCCGGGGTGTCGTAGTCGTGGGCCGCCGTCAGATGCGCCTCCAGCGCGTCGTAGCGGGCGGCGGTCGTCTTGAGGAGCACCTGCCACTCCCGGGCCGTCTCGATCTCGCCCTGCCAGTGGTAGACGGACGTGACAGGCGCCGAGATCTGCGCGCACGCGGCGAGCCGCGCCGCCACCGCGCCCCGGGCCAGGGCCTCCGCCTTCGCGGCGCTGTCGGTGGTGGTCAGTACGGTCAGAAACCCGGTATCGGTCATCCGCGTCACTTCCTTCGGTCAGGCCGCCGGCGCGAACTGTGAGGCGTACAGGCGGGCGTACGCGCCCCCGGACGCCAGCAGTTCGTCGTGGGTGCCCTGTTCCACGATATGGCCCGCCTCCATCACCAGGATCACGTCCGCGTCCCTGATCGTGGAGAGCCGGTGCGCGATCACGAAGCTCGTGCGGCCCTCGCGCAGTGATGACATCGCGCGCTGGATGAGGACTTCGGTGCGGGTGTCGACGGAGCTGGTCGCCTCGTCGAGCACCAGAATGGCCGGCTCGACGAGGAACGCCCGTGCGATGGTGAGCAGTTGCTTCTCGCCCGCGCTGAGGCCGCCGCCCTCCTCGTCCACGACGGTGTCGTAGCCGTCGGGGAGCGTACGGATGAAACGGTCGGCGTGCGTGGCCGTCGCCGCCTGAACGACGCGTTCGCGCGAGACGTCGCCGGACACGCCGTACGCGATGTTGTCCGCGATCGTGCCGCCGAACAGCCAGGTGTCCTGGAGGACCATGCCGATCCCGGAGCGCAGCTCCTGCCGCGACATCGTGGAGATGTCGACGCCGTCGAGGGTGATCCGGCCGCCGGTCACCTCGTAGAAGCGCATCAGCAGATTGACGAGGGTGGTCTTGCCCGCGCCGGTCGGGCCGACGATCGCCACGGTCTGGCCCGGTTCGACGGACAGCGAGAGGTCCTTGATGAGCGGTTCGGCGGCCGCGTAGCTGAAGGCGACCCTCTCGAACGAGACCCGGCCCGAGCCCCTGCCGGACGTACCACCCAGCACGGTCCTCCCGCCCGGTCCGGCCCTCCCGGGCTTCCCGGTCGGCTCCGCCGACTCCTCCTGCGCGTCCAGCAGTTCGAAGACTCGCTCCGCCGACGCGACGCCCGACTGGAGGAGGTTCGCCATGGCCGCGATCTGGGTGATCGGGCCGTTGAACTCGTACGAGTACTGGACGAACGCCTGGACGTCGCCGATGGACAGCGTCCCCGACGCGACGCGCAGCCCGCCGACGACCGCGATGAGCACGTAGGTGAGATTGCCGACGAAGGTCATGGCCGGCTGGATGACGCCGGAGATGAACTGGGCCTTGAAACTCGACGCGTACAGCGCCTCGTTGTGCTCCTGGAAGGTGCGTACGGCGTCGTCCTTGCGGCCGAAAACCACCACCTCCGCGTGGCCCGTGTACATCTCCTCGACATGCGCGTTGAGCTTGCCCGTCACGGCCCACTGCCGGACGAACTGGGGCTGGGCGCGCTTCCCGATCAGTACGGCGCCGAGCACCGAGACCGGCACGGTCGCCAGCACCACGAGGGCCAGCAGCGGTGAGATCCACACCATCATCACCAGCACGCCGACGAGGGTGAGCAGCGCCCGCATGATCTGGACGAAGGCCTGTTGCAGGGTCTGGGTGACGTTGTCGATGTCGTTGGTGGTGCGGGAGAGGACTTCGCCGCGCGGCTGCCGGTCGAAGTACGTCAGCGGCAGCCGCGCCAGCTTCGCCTGGGCCCGCTCGCGCAGCCGGTAGCCGACGCGCTGGACGAGTTCGGCGGCGAGGCGCAGTTGCAGCCAGGTGAGCGCGGCGGACACGGTGATCAGTGCGAGTACGAGTCCGAGACTCTCCCCCACCTCCTGGAAGTCGACGCCACCGGGGTTCGCCGCGCCGGAGACGACGAGGTCGGTGGCATGGCCGAGGATCTTCGGGATGAGGACGGCGAGGGCCACCGACGCCGTCCCGGCGGCGAGGACCGCGAGGAGCAGGGCGAGTTGGGGCGCGCCGGGGGTGACCATCCGCAGCAGCCGGACGCCGGAGCGGCGGAAGTCCATGGAGCGTTCGAGGGCGCGGGATTCCGGGGCGCTCATGCGGCTTCCTTCTCGCTGAGTTGGGAGAGGACGATCTCCCGGTAGGTGGGGTTGTCCCGCATGAGCTGTTCGTGGTCGCCGGTGCCGACGACCCGCCCCTGGTCGAGGACGACGATCCGGTCCGCGCCACGGATGGTCGACACCCGCTGGGCGACGATCACCACCGTGGCGCCGGTGGCCCCGGTCTCCTCCCCCAGCGCCACGCGTAGCGCGGCGTCGGTCGTGTAGTCGAGCGCGGAGAACGAGTCGTCGAACAGGTAGATGGCCGGTTCGGCCACCAACACCCTTGCGATGGCGAGGCGTTGGCGCTGTCCGCCGGAGAGGTTGCCGCCACCCTGGGAGACGGGCGCGTCGAGCCCTTCGGGCAGCGCGGCGACGAACTCCCGGGCCTGCGCGGTCTCCAGCGCCCGCCACAGCTCGTCGTCGGTCGCGTCCGGCTTCCCGTAACGGAGGTTGGAGGCGACGGTGCCGGAGAAGAGGTACGGCTTCTGCGGGACGAGGCCGACCGTGCGGGCGAGCAGCGCCGGGTCCATGTCCCGTACGTCCACTCCCCCGATCCGTACCTCGCCCGCCGTGGCGTCGAAGAGCCTCGGCACCAGATTGAGCAGGGTCGTCTTGCCGCTGCCCGTGGAGCCGATGACGGCGGTGGTCCGGCCGGGGGCGGCCGTCAGGTCGATGCCGGTCAGCACCGGCTCCTCGGCGCCGGGGTAGCTGAAGCCCGCGCCGCGGATCTCCAGCCGGCCGGATTCACCGCGCCGCTCCGGCGGCGCGGTCACCGACGCGGACGGTGAGGGCGGCACGACGCTCGACTCGGTGTCCAGGACCTCCTGGACGCGTCCGGCGCTCACGGCGGCACGCGGCACCTGCATCAGCAGGAAGAGCGTCATCATCACGGCCATCAGGATCTGCATCAGGTAACTCAGGAACGCGATCAGCGAACCGGCTTGCAGCTCACCGGAGTTGATCCGGTGACCGCCGAACCAGATGATCGTGACGGTCGCCAGCTCCCAGACGAGGAGCACCGCCGGCATCATCAGCGCCATGAGTCTGCCGACGCGCAGGGCGACGGTCATCAGCTCGCGGTTCGCGCCGCCGTACCGCTCCTGCTCGTGCTCGTCCCGTACGAAAGCCCTGATCACCCGGATGCCGGTGATCTGCTCGCGCATCATCCGGTTGACGTTGTCGACGCGCTTCTGCATGCCGTGGAACAGCTTCGGCATGCGGCGGACGATCACTCCGACCACCCCGGCGAGGAGCGGTACGAAGATCAGCAGGAGCAGGGCGAGCGGCGGGTCCTGGTTGACTGCCATCACGATGCCGCCCACGCAGGTCAGCGGCGCCGCGACGAGCACGGAGAGGGCGAGGATCGCGAGCGTCTGCACCTGCTGCACGTCGTTGGTGGTGCGCGTGATCAGCGAGGCGGTGCCGAAGTGGCTCATCTCCCGTACGGAGAAGTCCTGTACGCGGGAGAAGACGGCGGACCGCAGATCACGGCCGACGCCCATGGCGACACGGGCGCCGACGAGGACGGCGGCCCCGGCGCTGCCGATCTGAAGCACGGTGACGCCCATCATCACCGCGCCCGCCGACAGGATGTGGTCGGTCTCGCCGCGCAGGACGCCGTTGTTGATGATGTCGGCGTTGATGGTGGGCAGACAGAGCGTGGCGAGGGTCTGGACGAGCTGGAGGACGACGGCGAGGGCGATCAGCCGTCGGTACGGGCGCAGTTGGGCGCCGAGGAGTCGGATCAGCATGTCGCGCCCCCATCAACCGGCGTACGCGCGGGCGGACTTGGCCTCGCGCAGGGCCAGGCCCCACCAGGCGAGCTGGTCGAGCATCGCGGTGGCCGCGGCGTCGGGGCGGTCCGGGTCCCGGTGCCGGCCCTCGTCGTCGAAGAGCGCACCGGCGTTGTGGAAGGAGACGGTGTCGCGTACGGCGACGGCGTGCAGCTCGCCGAAGACCTGGCGCAGATGCTCGACGGCGCGCAGGCCGCCGGAGACTCCGCCGTAGGAGACGAAGCCGACGGGCTTGGCCTGCCACTCGGCGAAGTGCCAGTCGATCAGGACCTTGAGGGAGGCGGGGTAGGAGTGGTTGTACTCGGGGGTGACGACGACGAAGGCGTCGGCCCCGGCCAGCCGGTGGGTGATCTTGGCGAGCTGGTCGCGGACCCGGGCCGCCGGGTTGAAGGAGAGGGCGGTCGGCAGGTCGGTGTCGGCGAGGTCGATCAGCTCGACGGTGAAGTCGTCGCGCCCCGCGGCCCGGGAGACGAACCAGTCGGAGACGACGGGGCCGAACCGCCCCTCGCGGTTGCTGCCCATGATGACGGCGAGCTTGAGCGGTGCCCGGACGGCCCGCCGGTCCTCGGTGGATTTCGGGGTCGCCTCGGTCGCGGAATCTTTCGTCGTGATGTCCATGGGACGAGCGTGATACTTAAACCATGGTTCAGGTCAAGCTACTCTCGACCGTATGACCCAACTCGCCTGGAACGCCAAGGAAGCCACGGTCGGTGAACTGGCCGAACGCAGTGGCGTCGCCCCCTCAGCACTGCGCTTCTACGAGCGCGAGGGCCTGATCACCAGCCGCCGCACCGCCGGCAATCAGCGGCGCTACAGCCGCGACACCCTCCGGCGTGTCGCCTTCATCCGCACCTCCCAGCGCCTCGGTATCCCGCTCGCCCTGATCCGTGACGTGCTGGCGCTGCTGCCGGAGGACCGTACGCCCACCGAGGAGGACTGGGCGCGGATCTCCGAATGCTGGCGCGCGGACCTGGAAGCCCGGATCCGGACCCTCCGGCGGCTGCGCGACAACCTCGCCGACTGCATCGGCTGCGGCTGCCTCTCGCTGGACCGCTGCGCCCTGTCCAACCCCGGCGACGAACTGGCGTCGCACGGACCGGGGCCCCGCAGACTGATCGAGGACTGACCGGTCCTACCGTGGTCCCATGACGCCCAGCGAAGTTGTCGAAGTTGTCGAGGTCAACGGCGAGCCGGCCACGGAGGGCGCGTTGCGGGTCCCCGCGTTCAGCTCCTACGGGCACTTCACCGCGATGCAGATCCGGGGCGGCCGGGTACGCGGACGGGATCTCCATCTCGCCCGGCTCGACTCGGCCACCCGCGAGCTGTTCGGCGCGGGGCTGGACGGGGAGCGCGTACGGGAGCTGCTGCGGCACGCGCTCGGTGACGTGTCCGATGCCTCGGCCCGCGTGTATGTGCACTGGCCGGAGGGCGACGAGGAGGCGCGGGTGATGGTCACCGTCCGGCCGCCGCAGACCAAGGCCGACCGGCCGCACGGCCTGATGTCGGTGCCGTACGCCCGCGAGGTCCCGCACATCAAACACCTGGGCGGCTTCGGACAGACGCACTATCTGCGGGCCGCCGAACGCGCCGGCTTCGACGAGGCGCTGCTGACCGCGCCCGGCGGGCTGGTGACGGAGGGCGCCATCACGAACATCGCCTTCTGGGACGGCGCCTCCGTGGTCTGGCCGGAGGCGCCCTCGCTGCTGGGGATCACCATGGCGCTGCTGGTGCCGCGCCTGCCCTCCGTACGACGGCCGGTGACGCTGGCCGACCTGTCCTCGTACAGGTCGGCGTTCCTCACGAACTCGCAGGGCATCGCGCCCGTCGACCGGATCGACGAGGTGCGGTTCACGGTCGACGCGGAGCTGATGGGGACGGTGTCGGCGGCGTTCGAAGCGGTGGAGTGGGACGCGATCTGAGCCGCCGCGGCGCCCGGAGCACCACGCCGGGGGCCCCTCACCCATTCGGCACGAAGGGCCACCCGGCGTGTCCCGCACCCAATCTTCCGGCTTTGACCTGCGGAAACATCAGTTGGCAAGCGGGACACGCCGTAGGGAACCGGGCAATCTGATCCTCCATCAGCAGGCGTGCGCGCCGGGCTGCGCCTTATCTCGGAAGAGACGAGAACCGCGCCGCCACGGAGGACATCATGCGCACCACCGCCCGCCTGCTGACCGGTACCGCGCTGGCGGCCACCACGCTCGGAGTGTCCCTCGTGGCCTCCACCGCCGCGTTCGCCGGTGACCGGGGTGAGCTGGACCTGTACCCCTCGACCTCCGCGCCCGGCGCGACCGTCACGGTCAACACCACCGCCTGTGGCAAGGACGGCCACGGCAGGGGCGACGCCAGTTCCCTGGGCGCGGGCGAGTTCCACCTGCGGCCCGGCGACTACAAGGACATCGTCGTCGGCCAGTTCCGGGTGCCGGAGAACACCCGGGCGGGGAACTACGGCATCTTCGTACGCTGCGAGAACGGCCGCGAGGCCCGCGGTGAGCTGACCGTCGAGCACCACCGCGAGCAGCAGCCGTCCGGTCACGTACGGACGGGGGTCGGCGGCAGCGTCGGACCCGACACCACCCGGATCGCGGCGGGTGCGGCCGTTCTGGCCGCGGCCGCCGTCGGCGGGACCTGGCTCCTGCGCCGCCGGGCGAGCGGCGCGCAGGGCAGCTGACGGGATCGCGGCCTCCACCGCCCCTGTCCCGCCGTGGTCCCCGCCTCCGTCATGCTCATCGCTGCCGGGGGCGGGGGAACATCTTCCGGAGGACCCATGATCGCGAAGGTCGGTCCATGACCGTCAAGGGCAAGGCCGTGCTGATAGCCGGCGCCGCGTGCTTCGGCGTGTGGCTCGTTCAGAACGGCTCGCAGAACATCACCCCGCCGATCCCGTCGGCCGCCCAGGCGTTCGCCGCCGGGCCCGGCTTCCACACGGACGCCGCCGCCGACCCGATGCCGGTCTCCTCGCCCGTACGGCTGCGGATACCCGAGATCGGCGTCGACGCGCCCGTCACACGGCTGGGCCTGACGAAGGACGGCGCCCTGGACGTGCCGCCGGCCGAGAACGGCGACGTCGCGGGCTGGTACGAGCGCGGCGCGACCCCGGGCGCCAAGGGCACGGCGATCGTCGCGGGCCATGTGGACAACGCGCGCGGCCCGGCCGTCTTCTACAGCCTGGGCACCCTGAAGAAGGGCCAGCGGATCGAGGTCACCCGCGAGGACGGGCGGACCGGCGTCTTCACGATCGACGCGGTCGAGGTGTACGACAACGAGGACTTCCCCGACCGGAAGGTCTACGGGAAGACGGACCGCGCCGAACTGCGGGTGATCACCTGCGGCGGCGGATTCTCCGAGAAGACCGGCTACCAGGGCAACGTCGTGACGTACGCGCACCTCATCGGCGTCCGGCAGCCCTGACGGTCCCGGCGACGCGTCGTCAGGCCGTCCACTGGTCGAAGGCGAGCTTCGCGACCAGCGAGAACACCACGACGAGCAGCACGCCCCGGACGAACTCGCTGCCCTTCTTGAGCGCCATCCGCGCGCCGAACATGCCGCCCGCCAGGTTGAACACCGCCATCACCGCGGCCAGTTGCCACAGCACGGTGCCCTGGTAGGCGAACATCGCGAGCGCCCCGCCGTTGGTGCAGACGTTGACGATCTTGGCGGTGGCCGATGCCGTGACCAGATCGAGGTGCAGCACGGCCGTCAGCGCCAGGACGAGGAACGTGCCCGTGCCGGGACCGAACAGCCCGTCGTAGAAGCCGATCCCGCCGCCGACGAGGACGACCGCGGTGATGTGCCGGCCGCGGGTGGCGGGACCGCCCGCCTGGGCCCTGCCGAAAGCGGGGCGCAGCAGCACGAAGGCGGCGACGCCGAGCAGCACCACCATGATCACGGGCCGCAGGACGTCGCTGCTGATCCCGGCGGCGAAGAACGCCCCCGTCATCGACCCGGCGAGCGCCATCAGCCCGATCCGTACGGCGCTTGCCACGTCCACCGGCGCCTTGCGCACATAGGTCACGGCGGCGCCCGTGGTGCCGACGATCGCCACGGCCTTGTTGGTGCCGAGGATGTGCGCGGCGGGGACCTGCGGCAGACCGAGCAGCATCGCGGGCAGGAGCAGCAGCCCGCCCCCGCCGACCACGGCGTCGATCCAGCCCGCGGCGGCTGCCGCGAGGCACAGGACAATGAGCATGGTCAGCGATATGTCGGGCATGATCGCGACCCTATGGGACGCGGTGGGTGGCCTTCGCATCGCCTCGGCCAGCCCCGCTCCGCCGCACACCGCCTCACACCCCGCGCCGGCCCGTGCTGAGGGCAGCGTTCCGAGCGGGAAACAGTGGTGGTGCCGCCGGGTAACACCGGCCGCGCAGTCTGCGGACATGGCTGCTGGCGGTGGGGCGACGAGGATCGTGGTGATCGGCGGGGGCACGGCCGGGGTACGGCTGGCCCAGCGCCTCGCCGCCGTGGCCGGAGCCGCCGTGGCCGGAGCCGCGCCCGGAGCCGCCGCGTCCGAGGCTCCCCGGCCGACGGCGGTCACCCTGCTCGGCGAGGAGCCGCACGCCCCGTACAACCGCGTCCTGCTCGCCGAAGTGCTCGCCGGGCGGTACGGCCCCGAGGTCATCGCCCTCCCACCGGTCCCCGGCACCGAGCGGCGCGGTGTCCGGGTGGTGCGGATCGACCGTGCCGACCGGCTGGTGCGCTGCGACGACGGCAGCGTCGTGCCGTACGACCGGCTGGTCCTCGCGACCGGCTCGAACCCCGTCCTGCCGCCGCTGCGCGGACTCCGGCGGCCGGGGGACCACGGTCTGCCGGCGGGCGTGCACCCCTTCCGGACCATGGACGACTGCCTGTCGCTCTCGGCGGCGGTCCGGCCGGGGACCCGCGCGGTCGTCATCGGCGGCGGGCTCCTCGGGGTCTCGGCCGCCCGCGCGCTCGCGGAGCGGGGCGCCCAGGTCGTGCTCGCCCAGCAGGGCGAGTATCTGATGGAGCGCCAACTGGACCGATCGGGCTCGCTGTTGCTCAGGCGGCGGCTGGAGTCGTGGGGAGTGGAGGTCCATACCGAGTGCCGGGTGCGCGGCCTCGTCCGTACGGACGACGACGCCGGGGTGGCGGCCGTCGAACTCGCCGACGGCTTCCGTCTCGACGCCGACCTCACCGTTCTGGCCTGCGGCGTACGCCCGCGCACCGGCCTCGCCCGCGCCGCCGGGCTCGACGTCCGGCGCGGCATCGTCGTGGACGACGAGCTGCGGACGTCGGACCCCCGCGTCCACGCGATCGGCGACTGCGCGGAACACGGTGACCGGGTCTACGGTCTCGCCGGTGCCGCGCTCGAACAGGCCGACGTACTGGCCCAGTTGCTCACGCAGGACACCGCGGCCGCCGCGACCGCGGGACGGGCCGCCCGCTACACCGGCACCCGCTCCCTCACCCGCCTCACTCTCACCGCCCTCGGCGGCTCCACCCCTGAAGCCACGCCCGAAGCCACCCCCGAAAACGCGCCCGACGCCCCGCCCTCGGCCCCGCTCGACCTCGCCGCGTTCGGCGAGACGACACCCCTCCCGGGCGACGACATCGTCCAGTTGACCGATGCCACCCGCGGCGCCTACCGCAAGGTCGTCGTCCGGGGCGACCGGCTCGTCGGCGGCGTGCTCCTCGGCGACCTCAGCACCATCGGCGCGCTCGCCCGCACCTGGGAGGACGACGAACCGCTGCCGCCCACCACCCCGCTGCTCCACCTGCTCACTCCCGACGGAGGCTCCTGAGATGCCCGACACAACGCCCCGCCCCACCATCGTGGTCGTCGGCCACGGCATGGTCGGCCAGCGGTTCCTCGAAGCCCTCGCCGAGCGCGGCACGACCGGTCGGGCGAGGGTCGTGGTGCTCTGCGAGGAGCCGCGACCGGCCTATGACCGGGTCCGGCTGACCTCGTACTTCTCCGGCCGCACCCCCGACGAACTCTCCCTGGTCGAGCCGGACTTCATGGCCCGGCACGGTATCGAGCTGCACCTGGACGACCCGGCGGAGACCGTCGACCGGGCGGCGCGCACGGTCACCTCGCGCGCCGGGCTGACCTTCACGTACGACACGCTCGTGCTGGCCACCGGCTCGTACCCGTATCTGCCGCCGGTGCCGGGCAAGGACGCGACCGGCTGTTTCGTCTACCGCACGATCGAGGACCTGCTGGCGATCGAGGAGTACGCGAAGACCGCCCGCACCGGCACCGTGGTGGGCGGCGGACTGCTCGGTCTTGAGGCGGCCGGCGCGTTGCGGAGCCTCGGACTCGACACGCACATCGTGGAGTTCGCGCCCCGGCTGATGCCCGTCCAGGTGGACGAGGGTGGAGGCGCGGCGCTGCTGCGCAGCATCGAGGGCATGGGGCTGGCCGTGCACGCGGGCGTCGGCACACAGGAGGTGACGACGGACGCGGCGGGCGCGGTCAACGGCATGGCGCTGTCGGACGGTTCGGTCCTGGCGACGGATATGGTCGTCTTCTCGGCGGGGGTACGGCCCCGGGACCGGCTCGCGCGCGACGCGGGGCTGCGGGTCGGCGAGCGCGGCGGCGTCGCGGTCGACGAGCGGTGCCGTACGTCGGATCCCCGGGTCTTCGCGATCGGCGAGTGCGCGCTCGCGGCCGACGGGCGGGTGTACGGACTGGTGGCGCCTGGCTACGAGATGGCGCGGACGGCGGCGGACGCGATCGCCGAAGTCACCGAGGGCGCGGCCGAGTTCACCGGAGCCGATCTGTCCACGAAGCTCAAGCTGCTGGGTGTGGACGTCGCCTCGTTCGGGGACGCGCACGGCGCCGCCCCAGGCTGCCTCGACGTCGTGTACGCGGACTCCCGCTCGGGCGTCTACAAGAAGGTCGTCCTCGGCGCGGACGGCACGCTGCTCGGGGGCGTGCTGGTCGGTGACGCCGACGCGTACGGGATGCTGCGCCCGCTCACGGGTTCCGTACCGCCCGTACCGCCGGAACAGCTCGTCCTGCCGCCGGGGGCCGGGGCGCCGGCCGCGCTCGGTCCGGCCTCACTGCCGGACACCGCGGTGATCTGTAGCTGTCACCACGTGACGAAGGGCGCGATCACCGCGTGCGCGACGCTGCCGGAGGTGAAGAAGTGCACCAAGGCCGGTACGGGCTGCGGCAGTTGTCTGAAGGTGGTGGGGCAGCTCCTGCCCACGGCGGGCGACGGCGGACTGTGCGGCTGTTTCCCGCACACGCGGGGCGAGTTGTACGAGATCGTGCGCACCCTGCGCGTGACGTCGTACGCCTCGCTGCTCGACTCGCACGGCCGCGAGGGCGCGCGCGGGGGTGACGGCTGCGAGATCTGCAAGCCGACCGTCGGTTCGATCATCGCCTCGCTCGCGCCGACGCTGGGGCTGAGCGGCCATGTCCTGGACGGCGAACAGGCCGCGCTCCAGGACACGAACGACCACTTCCTCGCCAACTTGCAGCGCAACGGCTCGTACTCGATCGTGCCGCGCATCCCGGGCGGCGAGATCACGCCGGAGAAGCTGATCGTGATCGGTGAGGTGGCACGGGACTTCGGGCTCTACACAAAGATCACGGGTGGGCAGCGCATCGACCTCTTCGGCGCGCGCGTCGACCAACTGCCTCAGATCTGGGCGCGGTTGGTGGCGGCGGGCTTCGAGTCGGGGCACGCGTACGGAAAGGCGCTGCGCACGGTGAAGTCGTGCGTCGGACAGACCTGGTGCCGGTACGGCGTGCAGGACTCGGTGAAGATGGCCATCGATCTGGAGCTGCGCTACCGGGGCCTGCGCGCGCCGCACAAGCTCAAGTCGGCGGTGTCGGGCTGCGCGCGGGAGTGCGCGGAGGCACGCGGCAAGGACTTCGGGATCATCGCGACGGCGGAGGGCTGGAATCTGTACGTCGGCGGCAACGGCGGCGCCGAGCCGCGCCACGCGGACCTGCTGGCGCGGGATCTGGACGACGAGGCACTGGTGCGGCTGATCGACCGCTTCCTGATGTTCTACATCCGCACCGCCGACCGTCTTGAGCGCACCTCGACATGGCTCGGCCGGATCGAGGGCGGTCTCGACCATGTGCGGGACGTGGTCGTGCACGATTCGCTGGGCCTGTGCGGGGAGTTGGAGAGGCTGATGGCCGACCATGTGACGGGCTACCGCGACGAGTGGGCCCAGACGCTGGACGACCCGGAGCGGCTGCGCCGCTTCGTCTCCTTCGTCAACGCGCCGGACGCGCCGGATCCGACGGTGCGGTTCGTGCCGGAGCGTGACCAGGTGAAGCCGGATCTGACGTTCCTGACGCTGGAAGGAGTGTCGGCCCGATGAGCCCGACCACCTACCCCGTACTCCAACTCCGCCTGGGTGGGCACTGGTTGCCGATCTGCGAGCGTTCCGCGCTCATCGCGGGCCGGGGGGTGGCCGCGCTGCTGCCGGACGGCCGGCAGGCCGCGCTGTTCGTGGACCGGGCGGGCCGTACGTACGCGATCGACAACCGTGATCCGTACTCCGGCGCCCAGGTGCTCTCGCGCGGGCTGACCGGCACCTCGGACGGCCGGGCCTTCGTGGCGTCGCCGCTGCTGAAGCAGCGCTTCGATCTGGAGACGGGCCGCTGCCTGGACGACGAGTCGGTCGCGGTGACGGTCTACCCCTCCCGGATCAAATCCTGACCGTTCGTTCCACCTGGGCTTGGAGTCCGATCCGTGGCCAGGACCGAGGAGTTCGATCCGGACGCGTAGCTGTTATCACCGATGACCGGCCATGCCGCCCGGATGTTCAGACAGTGGCCATCAGGTCGCCCTACGCTGTTGCCCGCACGCGACCTCACGCCCACCCCACCCCCATGGAGCGGCCCAGTGGAACGTCGCAATTTTCTGCGTGGAGCGGTCATCGGAAGCTCCGCCGCCGCACTCGGCGGCACTCTCTGGCGCGGCGCGGCCTACGCCGACCCCGCGCAGCCCGGCGCGGGACCGTACGGAGCGCTCGCATCAGCCGACGGCAACAACATCCGGCTGCCCGCCGGATTCACCAGCAGGGTCGTCGCGCGGTCCGGGCAGACCGTGCCCGGCACGTCGTACACCTGGCACAACGCCCCTGACGGCGGCGCCTGTTACGCCGACGGCAGTGGCTGGATCTATGTCTCCAACTCGGAGATCAATCCGTCCGGCGGCGCGGGCGCGGTCCGCTTCTCGGCGGCGGGCGCGATCACCGGCGCGTACCGGATCCTGACCGGCACCCGGCAGAACTGCGCGGGCGGCAGTACCCCGTGGAACACCTGGCTCTCCTGCGAGGAGGTGACCCGCGGGTATGTGTACGAGACCGATCCGTGGGGCGTGAAGGCGGCGGTACGGCGTGACGCGATGGGCCTGTTCAAGCACGAGGCCGCGGCGGCCGACCCGGTGCGCCGGGTGATCTATCTGACCGAGGACGAGACGAACGGGTGCTTCTACCGGTTCACGCCCACCACTTGGGGCGACCTCTCCTCGGGCACCCTCCAGGTGCTGCGGGCCGGCACCGCCACCTCGGGTGCTTTCACCTGGGTGACGGTGCCGGACCCGGACGGTTCGCCGACCCAGACCCGGGACCAGGTCTCGGGCGCCAAGCGGTTCAACGGTGGCGAGGGCTGCTACTACGCGGACGGCTCGGTGTGGTTCACCACCAAGGGCGACAACCGCGTCTGGCGGGTCGATCCGGCCGCGTCCACCTACGAGTTGACGTACGACGACTCGCTCGTCAGCGGCGGCGGCGCCCCGCTGACCGGGGTCGACAACGTCACCGGTTCCTCGTCCGGCGATCTGTTCGTCGCGGAGGACGGCGGGAATCTGGAGATCTGTGTGATCACTCCCGATGACGTCGTCGCGCCGTTCCTGCGCGTCGGGGGACAGTCGGGCTCCGAGATCACCGGTCCGGCCTTCTCGCCCGACGGATCGCGGCTGTACTTCTCCAGCCAGCGCGGTACGAGCGGCAGTTCGTCGGGCGGCATCACCTACGAGGTGACCGGGCCGTTCCGCACATAGGACACACGGGACAGCCCCTGGGCGCCGCCGTGCAGCAGGGCGGCGCCCAGCGGTGTGAGTGAGTGCAGGACGGCGTTGCCGTGGCGCAGGGTCACGACCAGGCCCGCCTCGCGCAGGACGCACGCGTGCTGGCTGGCCGAGGCGAGCGACACCCCTGCCCTGCGGGCCAGTTCGCTGGTGGTCGTGCCGTGTTCTATGGCGCTCAGGACAGCCGAGCGCGTACGGCCGACCAGCCGGCCGAGGGACGCTCCGGCGCCCCGGCCGCCGTGCCCCACGGCGGCCGGGGCGTCCGCGTGCGTGATGGGGTAGACGAGCACCGGCGGCAGCAGCGGGTCGCGGTAGACGACCGGTGTCGCGCGGCAGAAGAACGACGGCTGGAGGAGCAACCCCCGCCCGTCCAGCCACAGTTCGCGGTCGACCGGATAGTCGGTCTCCAGGACCGGCGCGCGCCAGCGGATCATCGGGGGGAGCGTGGCGAGCAGTTCGTCGGTACCGCCGTCGAGCAGCGCCCGGCCCCTGACGACCCGGTCCGCCTCGGCGCGTGCCCTGATGTGCGGCCAGTACGGCTCCACGGCTGCCCGGTGGTACGCGCGCAGCGCCCCGGCGAGCCGGCCCAGCTCCGCCGGGTCGTCCTCGCGGAGCGCGGCGGCCCGGGGCGGGAGGGCGCGCGGGGCGGCGGCGAGCAGGGCCAGTTCCGTACGGATCCGCTCCCCCGGTGTCGCGCGCAGCGCCTCCAGTCCCTCCGCGAGCCCGATGCGGCTCTCCGGGGGGTTGAGGAAATCCGGGAAATAGCCGCGTCTGGGTATCAGCGCGCCGAGCAGACGTGTTTCACCTTTCAACCTCACACGCGTTTCCGTGCGCCATTCCCCGAAGACGAGTGCGCCCCGCCGGTCGCGCAATCGGTGAAAGCTGAGAATCGTTTCCCACAGCGGGTCGGGACCGGCGGCCATCCGGACCCCGCCAAGGTCTCTCCCCGTGAAATGAATTCGCAGCACCGATCCCCCACTTGTTACTTCTGTGCATCCGCAATCGACCCCAGCGATGAGTATGCATGCCATCACAGGCCGTCACCACGGAGTTTCAGCCACAGTTGAAACGCATCGCGCCGGTCGGGTGCGAAACGAAAGGCTGTACCAGGTCAGGCGCGAAACCCGAGCCACCGGAAAGGCGCAGCGAAGGCCGTGGGGGGCTTTGCTCGTCCGGCGGCGGTCGGTGAGGGTTGCGGCTCCGTGCCCGGCCGGAAAACGGGGCGCGGCCGATGGATGGGGATCCACCGGCCGCGCCCCGATTCGTTTGTGCCCCAGGCTTATGTCCCGGACTTACGCCGCGCGCTCACGTCCCGCGCTTACGTCCCGCCCTTATCCGTTCCGGGAAGAACGGGAGTAACCGGATTCGCCTGCGGCGTGACACCGGAAGCCGGGTGCCGGTGTCAGCGTGAGTCGCCGCTGCCGTCCGACTGCGCCGCCGCCCGCCCGGCCTCCAGACGCGCCACGGGGATGCGGAACGGCGAGCAGGACACGTAGTCCAGGCCCACCTCGTGGAAGAAGTGCACCGACTCGGGGTCGCCGCCGTGCTCGCCGCAGACACCCAGCTTCAGATCGGGCCGCGTCCTGCGGCCGGCCTCGCACGCGCTGCGCACGAGCGCGCCGACGCCGTCCATGTCGATCGTCTCGAAGGGCGACACCCCGAAGATGCCCTTCTCCAGGTACGCGGTGAAGAAGCTCGCCTCGACGTCGTCGCGGGAGAAGCCCCACACGGTCTGGGTGAGGTCGTTCGTACCGAAGGAGAAGAACTCGGCGGCTTCGGCGATCTGACCGGCCGTCAGTGCGGCGCGCGGCAGTTCGATCATCGTGCCGAGCGACAGTTTGAGGTCGATCCCAGTGGCCTTGCGCACCTCGGCGATGACCTGCGCGGCCTCGTCGCGGACGATCTCCAGCTCCTGGACGGTGCCGACGAGCGGGATCATGATCTCGGCCCGCGGGTCGCCCTTGGCGTGCCTGCGCTCGGCCGCGGCCTCGGCGATGGCCCGTACCTGCATCGCGAACAGGCCGGGGATGACCAGGCCGAGCCGTACGCCGCGCAGACCGAGCATCGGGTTCTGCTCGTGCAGCTTGTGCACGGCCTGGAGCAGCCGCAGGTCGTTCTCGTTGTGGTCCTCGCGGGACTCGGCGAGCGCGACGCGTACCGACAACTCCGTGATGTCGGGCAGGAATTCGTGCAGCGGCGGGTCCAGCAGCCGTACGGTGACCGGCAGTCCGTCCATCGCCTCGAACAGCTCGACGAAGTCCTTCTTCTGGAGCGGCAGCAGGGTCTTCAACGCCTGCTCGCGCTCGTCGTCGGTGTCCGCGAGGATCAGCCTCTCGACCATGGCGCGGCGTTCACCGAGGAACATGTGCTCGGTGCGGCACAGTCCGATGCCCTGCGCGCCGAAGCGGCGGGCCCGCAGCGCGTCCTCGGCGTTGTCGGCGTTGGCACGCACCCGCAGCCGGCGGCGGCGGTCGGCGTACGCCATCATCCGGTGCACGGCCTCGACCAGTTCGTCGGCGTCGTCGGCGCCCGCGTGCATACGGCCCTCGAAGTACTCGACCACCGGCGAGGGGACGACCGGGACCTCGCCGAGGTAGACCTTGCCGGTCGAGCCGTCGACGGAGACGATGTCGCCCTCCTCGATGACGGTCCTGCCGACGGTCATCCGGCGCCGCTTGGTGTCGACCTCCAGCTCCTCCGCGCCGCAGACACAGGTCTTGCCCATGCCGCGGGCGACGACGGCCGCGTGCGAGGTCTTGCCGCCGCGCGAGGTGAGGATGCCCTCGGCGGCGATCATGCCGTCCAGGTCGTCGGGGTTGGTCTCGCGGCGGATGAGGATGACCCGCTCGCCGGAGCGCGACCACTTGACGGCGGTGTACGAGTCGAAGACGGCCTTGCCGACGGCGGCGCCGGGCGAGGCGGCGATACCGCGCCCCAGCAGCTCGGCTTTCGCGCCGTCGTCGAAGCGCGGGAACATCAGCTGCGCGAGCTGGGAGCCGTTGACGCGCTGGAGCGCCTCCGCCTCGTCGATCAGGCCCTGGTCGACGAGCTGCGTCGCGATCCGGAAGGCGGCGCCGGCGGTGCGCTTGCCGACGCGGGTCTGGAGCATCCACAACTCGCCGCGCTCGATGGTGAATTCGATGTCGCAGAGGTCCCGGTAGTGCGTCTCCAGGATCTCCATGATCTGCAACAGCCGGTCGTACGACGTCTTGTCGATGGTCTCCAGATCGGCGAGCGGCACGGTGTTGCGGATGCCGGCGACGACATCCTCGCCCTGCGCGTTCTGGAGGTAGTCGCCGTACACGCCCTGGTGGCCGCTGGCCGGGTCGCGGGTGAAGGCGACGCCGGTGCCGGAGTCCGGGCCGAGGTTGCCGAAGACCATGGAGCAGATGTTGACGGCGGTGCCGAGGTCGCCGGGGATGCGCTCCTGGCGGCGGTAGAGCTTGGCGCGGTCGGTGTTCCACGACTCGAAGACGGAGCAGATGGCGAGGTCCATCTGCTCGCGCGGGTCCTGCGGGAAGTCGCGGCCCGCGTCGCGCGCGACGATCTTCTTGAACTGCTTGACCAGCTTCTTCAGGTCGCCGGCGTCGAGGTCGATGTCGGTGGCGGCCTTCTTCGCCCGCTTGGCCTCCTCCAGCGCCTCCTCGAAGAGGTCGCCGTCGATGCCGAGGACCGTTTTGCCGAACATCTGGATGAGTCTGCGGTACGAGTCCCAGGCGAAGCGCTCGTCGCCGGACTGCTTGGCGAGGCCGGCGACGGACTTGTCCGAGAGGCCGATGTTGAGGACGGTGTCCATCATCCCGGGCATGGAGAACTTGGCGCCGGACCGTACGGAGACGAGCAGCGGGTCGTCGGCCTGCCCGAGCTTCTTGCCCATGGCCAGTTGGAGGGCGTCGAGGTGTGCGCTGACCTCGTCACGCAGGGCGGCCGGCTCCGTGCCGGTGGCGAGGTAGACCTTGCACGCCTCGCTGGTGATCGTGAAGCCCGGAGGGACGGGCAGCCCGAGGTTGGTCATCTCGGCGAGGTTGGCGCCCTTGCCGCCGAGGAGGCCCTTGAGATCCTTGTTGCCCTCGGTGAAGTCGTAGACGAACTTCTGGTTCTGTGGGGCGTTGTCCGCCGCTACGTGGGTGTCTTTGCTTTCCGACACGGATCTCGACTCCTCCGGGAGGCGCTGGCTGCCCTGACGGCGAGGAACATACCCAGATCGAAGGTGCCCGGACATGTCCACTTGTCCGTCATGCGGCCGCAACCACCCGTCCGCCACTGGATCGAATGCGTATGACGGGGGGTCACCCGCCCCGCTCCCCTTCACGCCTCGAACCGGGCATGACCTTTGCATGACACAACTCGCTCATCTGAGCGGGTGTCGCGACTTCTGAGTTCACTTCTCGAACGCGGAAGGGGTGGCACTGGGTGCCACCCCTTCCGGAAGTGCAGTCGCGCGTCAACCGCTCGTCTGAGCGAAGGATCTATCAGACGTGGCGAGAATCACGCCCTCCAGCACCGCCAGATCCACGTCCTCCAGGCTGCCCGCGAAGTACCGGCCCTCCCCCGCCGCCACCGGCAGGAGCGAGGGGACGACGAGGACGGGGCACCCGGCGGCCTCGGCGGAGGCCGTGCCGTCCGGGGAGTCCTCGACGGCCACGCACGCGCCGGTCGCGACGCCGAAGCGCTCGGCCGCCGCCCGGTAGGGATCCGGGTGCGGCTTGGTCCGTACGGTGTCGTCGGCCGACAGCGTGAAGGCGAAGGCGACATCGGCCAGGGAACCGGCGACGACCGAGTCGACCACCGGCCGCGGTGAGGCGCTGACCAGCGCGAACGGCACCCCTGCGGCTTCGAGCGCGGCCAGCAGCCGACGGGCTCCGGGGCGCGGCGGCGCGCCCGCGTCGACACGCCGCAGGAAGGAGGCGGTGAGGTCGGCGGCGACCGCGTCCGGGCAGGGCGCGCCCGTCACCCGTACGAGATGGGCGGCCGTGTCGGCGACGGCGCGGCCCACGACCTCGCGCGCGTCGGCGTCCGAGAGGTGGTGGCCGAGGCCCGCGGCGACCTCGGCGGCCGACTCCCACCACAGCGTCTCGGTGTCCACGAGGGTGCCGTCCATGTCGAAGAGCACGGCGGCGGGCCCGCGGCCCGGGGCGCTCACGCGCCCGTCCCGGCCGCGGGAGGGACGACCAGCACCGGGCGGTCCGCGGGCCGGACGGTGGCCCGGACACCCGGTGCCAGTGCCCCCGCGTCCCGTGACGGCACGTCGGCCTTCACGGTGCCACCGCCGGACAGATCGAGCAGCACACGCGTCACGGACCCGAAGAACGACGCGGAGACGACCGTGGCGGTCCCCCGCTCGTCGGCGGTCGCCGTGACGTTCTCGGGCCGGATCAGCACGTCCACGGGGAGGTCGCGGCCCGCCGGGACCTCCCCGTCCACCGGCAGCGTCACTCCGGCGACCGCCACCCGGCCGCCGTCGGTGAGCCGCCCCGGCAGCCGGTTCATCGTGCCGACGAACTCGGCGACGAAGGCGGTCGCGGGCCGCTCGTACAGCTCGGCGGGCGGCGCGCACTGCTCAAGCCGGCCCGCGTTGAGGACGGCGACCCGGTCGGCCATCGACAGCGCCTCCTCCTGGTCGTGCGTGACGAAGATCGTGGTGATGCCGAGCGAGAGCTGGAGCCGCCGGATCTCCTCGCGCAGGGACAGCCTGACCTTCGCGTCGAGCGCCGACAGCGGCTCGTCAAGCAGCAGGACACGTGGGCGCAGCGCGAGCGCGCGGGCCAGCGCGACCCGCTGTTGCTGGCCGCCGGACATCTGGTGAGGGAAGCGGTCGCCGTGCTCGGGAAGGCCGACGAGGTCGAGGAGTTCGGCGGCGCGGGCGCGCCGCTCGGCGGCGGACACCTTCCGTACGCGCAGCCCGAAGGCCACGTTGTCGCGGGCGTTGAGGTGTGGGAAGAGGCTGTACGACTGGAACACCATGCCCGCGTCACGGCGGTTGGCCGGGACACGGGTGATGTCCTCGCCGTCCACGAGCACGTCGCCGGCGTCGGGGTGCTCGAAGCCCGCGAGGACGCGCAGCGCGGTGGTCTTGCCGCAGCCCGACGGGCCGAGCAGGGCGAGGAGTTCGCCGGGGCGGGCGGTCAGGTCGAGACCGTCGAGTGCGACGGTGGGGCCGAACTCCCGTCGCAGACCGCGGAATTCGACGAGCGCGCCGGGGCCGGCCGGCCCCGGCGCGCTCGCGCCGTCGGGCAGCGTGGATATGGCGGACATGGGTGGGTCACTCCTTGCCGGAGAGGGCGGTCGGGGCGGGGGTCGGGGCCTGGGCCTGGGCACCCGCGCGCGCTCCCGCGCGGGACAGGACCATCAGCAGCGCCCACGCGATCAGCAGGCTGAGCAGTGACACCGCGACCGATGTCTGGGCCTGGGAGCCGGAGATGGTGACGATCCACACCGCGAACGGCTGATAGCCGAGCAGCGCGGCGATCGTGTACTCGCCGAGGACCAGCGCCAGTGTCAGGAACGAGGCCCCCGCGAGCGACGAGCGCAGGTTGGGCAGGACGACGCGGAGGATCACGTACGGCATGCTCGCCCCGCAGTTGCGCGCGGCCTCCACGAGCGTGGGTACGTCGACGGCGCGCAGCCCCGCGTCCAGCGACCGGTACACGAACGGCAGCGCGAGCACGGTGTAGGCGATCACCAGCACCAGCGGGAACGACTCGTCCTGCACGACGAGGAACGTCTGGTAGAGCGGAGTCGTGGACAGGTGCTCCGGTCCCCAGCGCAGGACGGTGGTGATCCCGCTGACCAGCGCGATCGGCGGCACCACCAGCGGCAGCATGCAGACGATCTCCACGACAGGCCGCAGCCTCGGCGCCCCGAGCCGTACCGCGACGAGCGCGGGCACGGCCAGCAGCAGGGACAGCGCGATGGTGCAGGCGGCGAGTCCGAGCGAGAGCAGCAGGCTGTCCGCGAAGCCGTCCGCCGACAGGATCCCGGTGTACGCCTCGAAGGAGACGCCCTGTCCCGGCGTGTGCACGGTGAAGACGAACGAGGCGAGCAGGGGGACGACGAAGTAGATCCCGGCCAGGGCCAGGACGGCGCCGCGCCAGACGCGCGGGCGGTTCCTCCTCCGTACGGAGGAGGCGGCCGACGTCACCTCCTTGGGAGGCGCAGGCGTCGGCGGCGGCGCGGACGCCGTCGGGGTCAGTGCAGCCATCGGGTGCTCCGTCGCTGGAGGGGCAGGTAGAGCGCCATCACCACACCGGCGATCACGATCATGTCGAGGCTCAGCGCGAGTGCCACGTTCTCCTGGCCGACCTGCACGTTCCCGGACAGCGCGGCGGCGATCTTCAGGGTGACCAGCGGCACGGATCCGCCGACGAGCGCGGCGGCCGTCGCGTACGCGGCGAAGGCGCTGCCGAAGAGCAGCACGAATCCGCCGAGCAGGGTGGGCGCGAGGACCGGCAGCCCGACATGGCGCCAGAACTGCGCGTCCGTGGCCCCGGCGTTCTGCGCGGCCTCGCGCCACTGCGGGCGAAGGCCGTCCAGCGCGGGGACGCTGACCAGCACCATCAGCGGCACCAGGAAGTAGAGGTAGATCACGGTGAGTCCGGTGAAGGAGTACAGATTCCAGCCCGCCGCGTCGAGGTGCGCGAGCTGGGTGACGACACCGGAGATGCCGAGAGTCGCGACGAAGGCGAACGCGAGGGGAACGCCCCCGAAGTTGGCGAGGACGCCGGACGCGGTGAGGACGGACTCGCGCAGCGCGCGCCGCCGTGAGGTGACGACGGCCTGGGCGATGAGCATGCCGAGGACGGTGCCGATCAGGGCGGTCAGCGCGGACAGTTCGACGCTGCCGGTGAGGGAGGTGAGATACGGCCCCTGGAGCGAGGTGGAGACATTCGCGCCGGTGGCCGAAGTGGCTCCGGTGACCGGGTCCTCGGTGGTGAAGGCTCCGTACACGACGGCGGCGACGGGCAGTCCGAAGCAGACGCCGGCGAAGACGAGCAGCGGCAGGGCCCCGAGCCAGGCGCGCGGTCGGGGCGCCCGCCGCCGACGGCGGATGCCGTCGGCGGTGCCCGGAGCGGGCGAGGGGGCGGCGACGGCCATCAGGAGACGGCCTTGTCCCAGTTCTCGGCGAGTACCGCCTTGACGCTGTCGAGATCGGCGGCCTCGGGGAACGTCGGGTCGCCGTCGACCTTGGGCAGCTTGGTGACGAAGGTCTTGTCGACGGAGCCGTCCTCGGTCATCGAGGGCAGCAGTACGGGCCTGGCGTACCCCTTCAGGAAGAGGTTCTGGCCCTCCGCGCTGTACAGGTACTCCATCCACAGACGGGCGGCGGCCGGGTGCGGCGCGTCCTTGTTGATCGCCTGCGAGTAGTACTGCGCGTACACGCCGTCGGTCGGTACGGCGACCTGCCAGTCGACGCCCTTGCCCTTGAACTGGTCGGCGTAGCCCGCGTTCAGATAGTCCCAGTCGATCGAGATGGGCGTCTCGCCCTTCTGGACCGTCGCCGGGGTGGACTCGACGGGGATGAAGTTGCCGCTCTTCTTCAGCTTGCCGAAGAAGTCGATGCCGGG
Source organism: Streptomyces panacea (assembly GCF_040560175.1). Lineage (NCBI taxonomy): Bacteria > Bacillati > Actinomycetota > Actinomycetes > Kitasatosporales > Streptomycetaceae > Streptomyces > Streptomyces panacea. Next base: position 38,793 of record NZ_JARJHW010000019.1, on the reverse strand, counting down.
CTGGATGTCGGTGAAGCCGCCCTTGTTGGCGAGGGACGCCGCGTACACGCCGCCGAAGGCCGAGCCGGACTTGTTCGGGTTGCCGTTGAGCGCGACCTTGCCCTTGTACTCGGGCTTGAGGAGATCGGCGAAGGTGGTGGGGCAGGTCTTGATGCGCTCGGCGTCGCAGCCGATGGAGATGTAGCCGCCGTAGTCGTTGTACCAGAGGCCGTTCGGGTCCTTCTGGGCCGTGGGGATCTTGTCGAAGGACGTCACCTTGTACGGGGCGAAGAGGCCCTCGGCGGCGCCGCTGCGGTCGAAGGGGATGCCGAGGTCGACGACGTCGGGGGCACGGTCCTGGCCCTTGCGGGACTTGATGGCGTTGATCTCGTCGGCGCTGGCGGCGTCCGGCGTCTCGACCTTCACCTCGACCTTGTACTTCGCCTCGAAGGACTTGATGATCTCGCCGTAGTTCGCCCAGTCCGGCGGCAGGGCGATCGCGTTGAGCGTGCCCTCCTTCTCGGCCGCGGCGACGAGGGCGTCCATGCCGCCGAAGTCCGCGACGGACGCGGCGGTGCCCGCCTTCACGCCGCCGGCCGCGTCGGCGTCGGCGGACGTGTCGGACTTCGCACCGCAGGCGGTGAGCGTGGTGAGTGCGGCGGTACTGAGCGCCAGGGCGGCGATGAGCCGGCCGTTGGCGCGTACGCGGATTCGGGTCACGCGGGGTCTCCCGGAGGCGATGAGGGTTCGAGTCGATGGCTCAACTTGTTCATACAAGCTGGGATCAGTTCGCCTGGTGCGGATGACCGGGGGGTGAACGGCCGATGGCCGCCGCGGCACAGGCCGCGGAAGACAAAAACGCCCACAAAGCACCTGATCGGCACCGGAATTCAGGAGGGTGGGGGGTGGGGGCGTGGGAGCGGGTACGGTGCCTGGGAGGCGTCCGCGTACAGGCGTAGGTGTGCGCAGCCGGGCCGGCTGACCGACCGGACCGGGGCGAGAGTGACGACCGACCGATCCGGGGAGAGCAACGGCGTGGAAAGTTCGGCGAGTTCAGGGTCGGGTGCGGGAGCAGGTTCGGGCTCGGGCTCGGGAGGTCCGGCGGGTTCGGGGAGTCCGGCGGGTTCGGGGAGTCCGGCGGGTTCGCGCTATCTGGAGATCGCGGAGGCGCTGCGGCAGTCGATCCTCGGCGGCGAGTACCCGGTCGGCGCGCGCCTGCCGTCCGAGAGCGATCTCGCGGCCCACTGGTCCGCCTCGCGCGGCACGGTCCGCCAGGCCGTGGGGCTGCTCGCCTCCGAGGGCCTGATCGGCTCCCGCCAGGGAGCCCGCCGTGTCGTCCTGCGCCAGGAGCGGCGGCACAGCTTCCAGCAGCTCAACAGCTTCGCGCAGTGGGCGCGGGCGATGGGCAGCGAGGTCGCCAGCCGCATCCTGACGCGTACGACCCGCCCGGCCACCGCCGAGGAGACGGCCCGCCTCGGCATCCTCCCCGGCAGCGAGGTCCTCGACGTCCTGAGGCTGCGCCACCTCGACGGCGAACCGGTCCTGGTCGAGCGCACCGCCTACACGGACTGGGTGGCCCCCGCCGTCCGGGCGCTGCCCGACGACTGCGTGTCGATCATGGACAGCATCGCGGCGAACGCGGGCATAGTCGCCCACTACGGCGAGCATCTGATCGACGCGCTCGCGGCGGGCAGCGAGGACGCCAGGCTGCTGCGGGTCCGCCGGGGCAGCCCGCTGCTGCGCCAGCGCTACATCACGTACACGGCGGCGGGCCGCCCCATCGAGTGGACCGACGACCGCTACCGCGCGGGCACCGTCGCCTTCAGCGTCTCCAACTCGGCGGCGGCGGCGCCGCTGGAGCGGCACGCGGCGCCGGGCGTCGCCGGCCGTTGATCCGGCCGCCCCTGCGCCAGGGCTCCAGCCTCAGACGTACGGCTGCCGGTCGCCCAGCACGCGCAGGAGTTGGAGTTGGAGTTGGAGTTGGAGCTCCTGTTGGTTCCCGGTGCCGGGAGTCGCGGTGAAGACGAGCAGTGCCGCGGCGCCGGCGTTGTTCACCAGGAAGTCGGAGCTGTCGCGGTCCCAGGTCGTGCGCAGGGCGTCCCGTACGGAGGTGGCGAAGGCGGGGAAGGTGTCGAACCGCGCCGTGTCCAGCTCGACGGCGACGGCGGTACGGCCCGGCGCCGAGGCGGCGTCGTCCTTGCCGGTCCGGTAGGTGAGGATCACGTCGGTGCCGGCCTCGGCGAGCGCGAGCGCGGTGGCCCGGCCGAGTCCGCGGTTTCCGCCGGTGATCAGGGCGCCGGTCCGCCGATGCCGGTCGTGCTCCCGTTCGTGTTCATGTGACCCACTGTCGTCCCGGGCCGGAGCGCGGATGAAGGCACCACCGGTCCAGGGACCGCCGATCCCCCTTGCCTCTCGGCTCAGCCGCCCGACGTGTCCAGTTCCGCGTCCGCGCCGATGCCCGCGCAGTCGTACGGGTCCTTCAGCCAGCCGTCCGGCAGGACCACCCGGTTGTTCCCCGATGTCCGCCCACGCGGCCCGTCGGCGCCCTCCGGCCACGGCTGGTCCAGGTCCAACTCACCCAGCAGCGCGTCCAGTTCGGCGAGCGACGAGGTGATCGCGAGCTTCCTGCGCAGCTCGGAGCCGACCGAGAAGCCCTTCAGGTACCAGGCCACGTGCTTACGGAAGTCGATCACCCCGCGCGCCTCGTCCCCGATCCACTCCCCCAGCAGCTCCGCGTGGCGCCGCATGACCCCGGCGACCTCGCGCAGCGCGGGCCGGGCAAGCTCCCCCGTACCCTCGAAGGCCGCCACCAGATCGCCGAAGATCCACGGCCGGCCGAGGCAGCCGCGCCCCACGACCACACCGTCGCAGCCGGTCTCGCGGACCATCCGCAGCGCGTCGTCCGCCGACCAGATGTCGCCGTTGCCGAGGACGGGGATCTCCGGGACGTGCTCCTTGAGGCGGGCGATGGCGTCCCAGTCGGCCGTGCCGCCGTAGTGCTGGGCGGCCGTCCTGCCGTGCAGGGCGATCGCCGTGACGCCCTCCTCGACGGCGATGCGGCCCGCGTCCAGGTAGGTGAGGTGGTCGTCGTCGATGCCCTTGCGCATCTTCATGGTGACCGGCAGGTCCCCGGCGTTCGACACCGCCTCGTGCAGGATCGCGCGCAGCAGGGGCCGCTTGTACGGGAGGGCCGAGCCGCCGCCCTTGCGGGTGACCTTGGGGACGGGGCAGCCGAAGTTCAGGTCGATGTGGTCGGCCAGGCCCTCGTCCGCGATCATGCGGACGGCCTTGCCGACGGTGCCCGGGTCGACCCCGTAGAGCTGGATCGAGCGCGGTGTCTCGGTCGCGTCGAAGCGGATGAGCTGCATCGTCTTCTCGTTGCGCTCGACCAGCGCCCGCGTGGTGATCATCTCGCTGACGAACAGCCCCTTGCCGCCCGAGAACTCCCGGCACAGCGTCCGGAACGGGGCGTTGGTGATCCCGGCCATCGGCGCGAGCACCACGGGCGGGCGTACGGGGTACGGGCCGACGGCAAGCGTGCTGGGCGGTGCGGGGGACGGGGCGAGCGGAGCGGTCATCCGTCCATTGTCGCGCATGGCGGGAGAGGGGCCGCCGGGGCGCCGGACTTACCATCGCCCCATGCCGGCTCCCCACCCCACGTCCTCGCCGGAACCGTCGAGGAAGCCGGAACCGGAACCGTCGCGGGAGTCCTCGCGGGAGTGCGGCCCCCGCCGACGGCTGATGATCCTGGGGACCTGCTGCATGAGTCTGCTGATCGTCAGCCTCGACACCACGGTGCTCAACGTCGCGCTGCCGTCCATGCAGAAGGACCTGCACACCACGGTCGCCGGTATGCAGTGGACCATCGACGCGTACACGCTGGTCATCGCCTCGCTGCTGATGCTCGCGGGCTCCACGGCCGACCGCATCGGCAGACGGCGGGTCTTCAAGACCGGGCTGGTGGTCTTCACGCTCGGCTCGGCGCTGTGCTCGGTCGCGCCGAATCTGGAGTCGCTGGTGGCGTTCCGGATGGTGCAGGCCGTCGGCGGCTCGATGCTCAACCCGGTCGCGATGTCGATCATCACCAACACCTTCACCGAACCGCGTGAGCGCGCCCGTGCGATCGGGATCTGGGGCGGGGTCGTCGGTATCTCGATGGCGGCGGGGCCGCTCATCGGCGGGCTGCTGGTGGAGACAGTCGGCTGGCGCGCGATCTTTCTGATCAATGTGCCGGTCGGGATCACCGCGTCCGTCCTCACCTGGCGGTACGTCCCCGAGTCCCGCGCCGCCAAGCCGCGACGCGTCGACCCCGTCGGCCAGCTGCTGGTCATGGCCACCCTCGGCGCGGTGACGTACGCGATCATCGAGGCGCCGGCCGCCGGCTGGACGTCGCCGCTGATCCTGGCCTTCGCTGGGGTCGCGGTGTGCGCGCTGACGGGGCTGATCCTGTACGAACCGAGGCGCCAGGAGCCGCTGATCGATCTGCGCTTCTTCCGCAGCGCGCCGTTCAGCGGGGCCACGGTCATCGCCGTCTGCGCGTTCGGCGCCCTCGGTGGCTTCCTCTTCATGAACACGCTCTATCTGCAGAACGTCCGGGATCTCTCCGCCCTGGACGCCGGTCTCTACATGCTGCCGATGGCGGCGCTCGCCTTCGTCTGCGCGCCGCTGTCGGGGCGGCTCGTCGGCTCGTACGGGGCGCGCGTGCCGCTGCTGATCGCGGGCACGGCCCTCGCGGCGAGCGGCCTGATGTTCGCGGTCTTCGAGGCGGAGTCACACCTGGGGCCGCTCTTCACCGGATACGTCCTGTTCGGTATCGGCTTCGGCATGGTGAACGCCCCGATCACCAACACGGCGGTGTCCGGGATGCCGCTGTCGCAGTCGGGGGTGGCCGCCGCGGTGGCCTCGACCAGTCGGCAGATCGGGACGACGCTGGGCGTCGCCGTGATCGGGGCGGTGCTGGCGGCGGGCGCGGCGGCGGCGGTCACCCACCGCGGCGCCGTCGACGACGCGGCCTTCGCGGACGCGAGCCGGCCCGCGTGGTGGATCATCACCGGGCTCGGGGTGTCCGTGCTGGTGGTCGGCGCGCTGACCAGCGGAAAGTGGGCGCTGGATACGGCGCGCCGCAACGCGGAACGGCTGGATCCGGCGGCGGTGCCGGGCTCGCCGGACTCCATGGCCTGAGCCATATCACAGAGACTCCTCTGCAAATACTTCTATGCAGAGGATCCTCTGCACCATACGATGCCGCCATGCCCGACGAACCCGAGCACTCCGCACCGCCACCCGCCCGGCCCACCCGCCGTATCGACGCCCGCAGCCTGCGCGGGCTCGCCCACCCCCTGCGGATGAACATCCTCGAACTGCTCAGCCTCGACGGACCGGCCACCGCCACCGGCCTCGCCGAACGCCTCGGCGAGAACACCGGCACCGTCAGCTGGCATCTGCGTCATCTCGCCGAGCACGGCTTCATCGAGGAGGAGACCGGACGCGGCACCAAGCGCGAGCGCTGGTGGCGCAGGACCGGCGTCCCGAACGAGCTGAACACCGCGGACTTCCGCGACGATCCCCGCACCCGGGGCGCCCTCTCCGTCTATCTCCACGAGCTGGTGGGCCAGTACTTCAGCCGGGTCACGGACTATCTGAACGAGGACTGGGACGACGCCTGGCGGGCCTCCGGCACCATCTCGGACTGGCACGACCTGCGCCTGACGCCGGATCAACTGAGCGCCTTGAACGCCGAGTTGATGGCGGTCATCGCCCGCCACACACCCGCCGACACCGGCCCGGACGAGGCCGTGGACCCCGAGGCCCTGCCCGTCGTCGTACAGCTCCAGTCCTTCCCCCGCAAGCCGCGGGACACCCGGTGAAGCCCGGAACCGGCGCGATACGCGGCGGTCTGCTGCGCCGCCACCATGATTTCCGGCTGCTGTGGCTGGGCGAGACCGCCGGCAAGTTCGGTACGTCGGTGACCGGGGTCGCGATGCCGCTGATCGCCATCTCCACTCTGGACGCGGACACGTTCGAGGTCGGTCTGCTGACCGCCGCGACCTGGGCTCCCTGGCTGGTCATCGGCCTGCCGGTCGGCGCCTGGGTGGACCGGACGCGGCACAGGCCGATCATGCTGGCCGCCGCCGCGGTCTCGCTGGTGCTGTTCACCGCAGTCCCGCTCGCCGCGTGGGCCGGTCTGCTGAGCGTCGGTCTGCTGATGGGGGTCGCACTGCTGACGGGCACGTCGGCCGTCTTCTTCCAGACCGCGTACACCGCCTATCTGCCGACCATCCTGGACCCCGACGACCGGCCCGAGGGCAACGCCAAACTGCACGGCAGCGCGTCCGCCGCGCAGATCGCCGGGCTCGGATCGGGCGGTCTGATCGCACAGTTGGCGGGCGCGGTCAACGGGATGTTCGCCAACGCGGCGACCTTCCTCGTCTCCCTCCTGTGCCTGTCGCGCATCCGCCACCGCGAGCCGCGCGTCCCGAGGGCCGCGCGCCCGCGCGGCGCGCTGGCCTCCGAGGTCGGCGAGGGTCTGCGGCTGGTCGCGGGAGACCCCTGGCTCCGTACGCTGACAGTCTTCGGCGCCGCGTCCAATCTGGCCCTGATGGGGTATCAGTCGATCCTGGTGGTCTTCCTGGTACGGACCGTCGGCCTGGACCCGGGCCCGGTCGGCGGACTCGTCGCCGCGGCCGGTACGGGCGGCGTGGCCGGGGCCTTCCTCGCGCGCCGGGTCGCGGCCCGGGTGGGCACCGCGCGCGCCACGCTGGTCTTCGAGCTGGGCCTCGCCGTGTTCGCGCTGCTGATCCCGCTGACCGTCGGCGGAGCCGGGGTGCTGTTCTACGTGGCGGGCGGATTCTGCGTCGCGGCGGGCGTGGTGGCGGGCAATGTCATCAAGGCGGGCTTCCAGCAGCGCTACTGCCCGCCGGAACTCCTCGGCCGCCTCACCGCGAGCACGGCCTTCCTCAACTACGGCGCCATCCCGCTCGGCGCGCTGCTGGGCGGCACGCTCGGGACGGTGCTCGGTATCCGTACGGCGATGTGGATCACCACCGCGGGCGTGCCGCTCGCCGCGCTGATCCTGCTCTTCTCACCGATCGGCCGTACGAGGAACCTGCCGACGTCCCAGCTCCGGCAACCCCTCTCCGCCCGCGCCGACGCCGTCCGGGCACCGCACTAGGCCGTGTCTTGCCGAACGCGGCAAGGCGCGGTGCCAGGGACCGCGAGCCCGGCAAGATCGGCAGGACACCCCTAGGCCGCGTCTTCGAAGTCCCGCCTGGCCCGCGACGCCTGGCCCGGCACCTCGCCGCGTTGTCGGAGTCGGAGTCGGAGTCGGCCGAGTACGCCCAGTACGAGGCCGATCCTCCGCCTTGCGACGCACCGCACCAGCCGCCGCGGGCCCCGCCCTGCGGGCGGACGGCGCTACTTCGAAGACACGACCTAGGCTCCCGGGCATGGACTCCACCGACGCGCATCGCGCACCGGCCCGGCTGCGTGCCGCCCCGAGCTGGCTCATCACCCAGACCGCCACGCACGCCGCGCGGCTGACGGGGGAGGCGTTCGACGCGACCGGCGCGGGGCGCTACCACTTCGCGCTGCTGTCGGCCCTCGCCGAGTTCGGCCCGTCCAGCCAGGCCGAGTTGGGCCGCAGGTGCGCCATCGACCGCAGTTACGTCGTGGCGGCCGTCAATGAACTCGCCGCCCGGGGGCTGGCCGTTCGCGCCGCCGACCCGGCCGACGGGCGCCGCAACGTCATCACCCTCACCCCGGACGGGGAGGCGGCGCTGGGGCGCACAGGCGAAGCACTCGACGGGGCGCAGGACGCGCTGCTGGCGCCGCTCTCCCCCGACGAGCGCGCCCGGTTGACCGCGCTCATGGCCAAGGTCCTCGAACACCACCGGCGACAGGCCCGCGCCCAAGACTGAGACCTCGACCCCGGCCCCCGCCCCCGGCGCGCGTCAGCTCGTACGGCCGCTCCGGGCGCTCCGCCGTGTCGGCGCGGAACCGGGCCCCGGCCCTGACGGGGACGGCCCGGATCACAGGAGTGATCCGGGCCGTCGTCGCGCTCTGTCACACGCGGTGCGTCAGGACTGGGCCGCGGGCCCGTCGGTCACGTCGGCGGCGCCGGTCGTGGCCGGCGCGTCCGTGGTGTCCTCGGTGCCGTCCTCGGACTCCGTGCCGGTCGCCCGCTCGCGCATCTTCCGCACGAGTTCCTGCTTCTTGTCCTCGGCGACCTTGCGGTCGGCGTTCCGGCCTGGGCCGTTGCCCTGCTGGTCGGCACGGGACAGCTTCTTACGCTGTCCGCCCACGCCGAGAAGGTTGTTCCGGCTTTTTGCCACGGGTTCTCCCGAATTGGTGAAGGCGAAGTGATCTGCGGATTCGTCTGGTGAGAGGCGGACCGTGACCGCCGCGTTCTCACTCGTAGATCTGGAAGAACATGCCCGAGACGCTACCACCGGGCCGGTGGCGCCCGTCACCCCATTTCCGGGCCCCAACACCCCCGTGCGACGGCTCTCAGCCGTTGCCCGTCACCGTCGGATCCACGGTCGCCTGGTGCGCCTCGGTGAGATGTTCCTCCGCCTTGAGCCACGGCAGGAACTGCGCGTTCTTGCTCCAGCCGCAGGTGTCGCAGGTCAACGCCCGCTGCATGCCCGCCTTTTGGACATGGACCACATGCTCTCGGCCGTGCTGGTCCCATCGGCTTACCTTGCTGCTGGTCGTGGGCGGCATGGGTGCCTCCTGTTGACGGATGCGGCCACTGAGCAGTGTGCGACGAAGCCCCCGGCTCCGTCACGGAACCGGGGGCTTCGAGCCACGACCGTAATCAGCGGCTGTGATCGGAGGCCGCGCTCGGCGCGCCGGTGATCGGCGCGCCTCCGCGGCCGGCCTCAGCAGCCGAGCAGCCGCTCACCCAGGTACCCCTGGATCTGGCTCAGCGAGACACGCTCCTGCTTCATGGTGTCGCGCTCGCGCACGGTCACCGCGTCGTCGTCGAGCGTGTCGAAGTCGACGGTGACGCAGAACGGCGTACCGATCTCGTCCTGCCTGCGGTAACGCCGGCCGATCGCGCCCGCGTCGTCGAACTCGATGTTCCAGTTCTTCCGCAGGTCGGCCGAGAGCCCCTTCGCCTTCGGCGACAGCTGCGGGTTGCGCGACAGCGGCAGCACCGCGACCTTCACCGGCGCCAGGCGCGGGTCGAGCCGCATCACGGTGCGCTTCTCCAGCACGCCCTTCGCGTTCGGCGCCTCGTCCTCGTTGTACGCGTCGAGGAGGAAGGCCAGCATCGCGCGGCCGACACCGGCGGCGGGCTCGATGACGTACGGCGTCCAGCGCTCACCGGCCTCCTGGTCGAAGTACGACAGGTCGTGGCCCGACGCCTTGGAGTGCGCGGTGAGGTCGAAGTCGGTGCGGTTCGCGACACCTTCCAGCTCGCCCCACTCCGAGCCGCCGAAGCTGAAGCGGTACTCGATGTCGGCGGTGCGCTTGGAGTAGTGGGAGAGCTTCTCCTTCGGGTGCTCGAACCAGCGCATGTTCTCCTCGCGCATGCCCAGGTCCCGGTACCAGTTCCAGCGCTGCTCCATCCAGTAGTCCTGCCACGTCTCGTCCTCGCCGGGCTTGACGAAGAACTCCATCTCCATCTGCTCGAACTCGCGGGTGCGGAAGATGAAGTTGCCGGGCGTGATCTCGTTACGGAAGGACTTGCCCATCTGCGCGATGCCGAACGGCGGCTTCTTGCGCGATGTCTGCTGCACCTGGGCGAAGTTGGTGAAGATGCCCTGGGCGGTCTCGGGACGCAGGTACGCGACCGAGCCGGTGTCCTGTGTCGGGCCGAGGTGGGTGGCGAGCAGCCCGGAGAAGGACTTGGGCTCGGTGAAGGTCCCCTTGTTGCCGCAGTTGGGGCAGTTGAGGTCCTTGAGTCCGTTGACCGGGGGCTTGCCGTGCTTCTCCTCGTACGCCTCCTCCAAGTGGTCGGCGCGGTAACGCTTGTGACAGGAGGTGCACTCGGTCAGCGGGTCGCTGAACGTGGCGACGTGACCCGAGGCCTCCCAGACCTCGGTGGCCAGGATCACCGACGAGTCGAGACCGACAACGTCCTCGCGCGAAGTGACCATGTAACGCCACCACTGGCGCTTGATGTTCTCCTTCAGCTCGACCCCGAGCGGCCCGTAGTCCCAGGCGGCACGCTGTCCGCCGTAGATCTCGCTGCACGGATAGACGAAGCCACGGCGCTTGCTCAGGTTGACGATGCTGTCGATCTTGTCGGCGGCCACGGTGCTCTCTTCATTACGACGACGAACGGCGAATGCTTCAGATTAGCGGCGGGCGCACCCCCTGTATCAAATCGGTGTCCCGCAGTGGCCTTCACCACCCCTTGTTGACAATCGTTTCCACTTTTGTTGAAAATGACTGTCATGAACGTACGACGCCTCATACCCACCGCCGCGCTCGCCGGGTCCGTCACCCTCGGCCTGGTCGCGCTGTCCGCGTGCTCCCCCTCCGACGCGGCCGACGGCGGGGGCGGTGCGGGCGGCAAGGGCGACGGCAAGCTCGCGGTGGTCACGTCGTTCTACCCGATGCAGTATCTGGCCGAGGAGATAGGCGGGACACACGTCGACGTCTCCACCCTCACCAAGCCGGGCGTCGAGCCGCACGAGCTGGAGCTGGGGACCCGGCAGGCCGCCCAGCTCGGCGAGGCCGACTACATTCTCTACCTCAAGGGCATCCAGCCCGCCGTCGACGAGGCCATCGCCGGCGCCGGCGTGAAGAACACCGTCGACGCCGCCTCCCTCACCACGCTGGAGAAGCACGGCTCGGAGGTCGGCCACGGCGACGAGCACGCGGGCGAGGAGCACGCCGAGGAGGACCACGCCCACGAGGGCGAGGCCGGCACCGACCCGCACATCTGGCTCGACCCCGTGAAGTACGCCGAGGTCGCCAAGGGCGTCGGCGCCTCGCTGGAGAAGGCCGACCCGGACAACGCCGCCGCGTACCGGAAGAACACCACCGCTCTGGTCGAGCGGCTCACCACCCTCGACACCGCGTTCGAGCAGGGCCTCGCCGACACCTCCACCAAGACCTTCATCACCACGCACTCGGCCTTCGGCTATCTCGCCGAGCGCTACGGTCTCACCCAGGAATCGATCTCGGGCATCTCCCCCGAGTCCGAGCCCAGCCCGGCACGGATCAAGGAGCTGCGCTCCATCGCGGCCAAGGACAAGGTCGGCACGGTCTTCTTCGAAACGCTCGTCAGCGACAAGACGGCGAAGACCGTCGCCGCCGACAGCGGACTCAGGACGGACGTCCTCGACCCCGTCGAGGGAATCACGGAGAAGTCCAAGGGCGCTGACTACGTCGAGGTCATGGAGTCCAACCTCGCCGCGCTGGAGAAAGCCCTCGGCGCGAAGTGAACCACCCGACAGCGGCAACGGAGGTACGGGACGTGGCGACGACGCACACCGAGCGGGCAGAGGTGGCCGGGCAGGACGCCGCCGCACCCGCGCCCGCACCCACCGTCCTGTCGCTGCGCGGCGCCACCGCCACGCTCGGCTCCCGCCCCGTGCTGCGCGGCATCGACCTCTCCCTGCGGCGCGGTGAGGTCGTCGCTCTGCTCGGCGCGAACGGCTCGGGCAAGTCCACGGCCGTACGCTCCGTGATCGGCCAAGTCCCCCTCACCAGCGGCGAGGTGACCCTCTTCGGCACCCCGCTGCGGCGCTTCGGCGACTGGGCGCGCGTCGGCTACGTACCGCAGCGCACCACGGCCGCCAGCGGCGTCCCCGCGACCGTCCGCGAGGTCGTGGCCTCGGGGCGGCTCTCCCGCTCCGGGCTCCTGCGCCGGCCCTCCAAGGCCGACCGGGCGGCCGTTCAGCACGCCATCGAGCTGGTCGGTCTCGCGGACCGGGCGAAGGACGCGGTCGGCGCGCTCTCCGGCGGCCAGCACCAGCGGGTGCTCATCGCGCGCGCCCTCGCCGCCGAACCCGAACTGCTGATCATGGACGAGCCGATGGCGGGCGTCGACCTGGCCAGCCAGGAGATCCTGGCGGCCACGCTGCGTGACCAGGTGACGGCCGGCACGACCGTCCTGCTCGTCCTGCACGAACTGGGCCCGCTGGAGCCGCTGATCGACCGCGCGGTGGTGCTGCGCGACGGCTGCGTGATGCACGACGGCCCGCCGCCGAAGGCCCTGGGCCAGCACGCGCTGCCCGGCCACGACCACGTCCACCCTCACGCGGCCGGCGAGCCGCTCCGTACGGGACTGCTGAGCTGATCATGGAAATCCTTGAGACCGCCCTCATGCAGCGGGCCCTGATCGCGGCCGTACTGGTCGGCGTCATCGCGCCCGCCGTCGGCATCTACCTCGTCCAGCGGCGCCAGGCACTGATGGGCGACGGCATCGGCCATGTCGCCATGACCGGTGTGGGGCTGGGCTTCCTGCTCTCCACCAGCCCGGTGTGGATGGCGACACTCGTGGCGATCATCGGCTCCATCGCGATGGAGCTGATCCGGGCGTACGGCCGCACACGCGGCGACATCGCGCTGGCCATGCTCTTCTACGGCGGTATGGCGGGCGGTGTGCTGCTGATCAACCTCTCGCCGACCGGCTCCAACGCCAACCTCAGCTCGTATCTCTTCGGCTCGCTCTCCACCGTCTCCGAGGCCGACCTGGACGCGATCTGGATCCTGGCGGCCCTGGTGGTGCTGGTCACCGTGGGGCTGCGGCGGCAGCTGTTCGCCGTCAGCCAGGACGAGGAGTTCGCGCGGGTCACCGGGCTGCCGGTACGCGCCCTGAACCTGCTCGTCGCCGTCACGGCCGCCGTGACCGTCACCGTCGCGATGCGGGTCGTGGGACTCCTGCTGGTCAGCGCGCTCATGGTGGTGCCGGTCGCCGCCGCGCAGCAGATCACCCGGTCCTTCGCCGTCACCTTCGTGCTGGCGGTGGTGATCGGTACGGCGGTCACGCTGGCCGGCACGGTCACCTCGTACTACCAGGACGTACCGCCCGGAGCGACAATTGTGTTGCTGGCCATCGGTGTCTTCCTGGTCCTGACGGTGCTCGCGACCCCGCTCGCGAGACGGCGGGCACGGGCACCACGGCCGGCGGAGGGCGAATGCGTCCAGGACCCGGCGGACGTTCCCGCCGTTCCCGCCATGCGCGGGCCGTCGGACGAGGCCACGGTCTGACGCGAGCTGGCAGAATGGCCCGACAGATGAGCGATTCCGGGCAGAAGTATTGGAGGCACCCGTGACGACTGCCCCTGGCGGTGGGGCGAGCACTGCCCCCGTACGCGGCCGATCGACCCGGCAGCGTGCCGCGGTGGCCGCCGCGCTGGACGAGGTGGACGAGTTCCGCAGCGCGCAGGAGCTCCACGACATGTTGAAGCACCGCGGCGACTCGGTCGGTCTGACGACGGTCTACCGCACGCTCCAGTCGCTCGCGGACGCGGGCGACGTCGACGTGCTGCGCACCAACGACGGGGAGTCCGTCTACCGACGCTGCTCGACCGGTGATCACCACCACCATCTGGTGTGCCGGGTGTGCGGCAAGGCCGTCGAGGTCGAGGGCCCGGCCGTCGAGCAGTGGGCCGAGACGATCGCGGCCGAGCACGGCTTCGTGGCCGTGGCCCACACGGTGGAGGTCTTCGGCACCTGCGCGGAGTGCGCCGCGGCCGGCGGTCTTTCCGGCCGGTGACCTGACCGGCGCGGGGCCGTGCGCGGGGCGTGAGCGGGCCGTGAGCGGGGCGTGAGCGGGGCCGCCACCCCGGCCGCCCCGCCCCCTACACCGCGTCCTTCGAGCTGCCGCCCCGGTGTTACAGGCCCTCGCCCGGGTGGTTCTTCTCGCTCAACTCGCCCGACTTGTCGGACTGGTTGGGCAGCGCTCCGCCGAAACGGCGGTCCCGGTGGGCGAATTCCAGACAGGCCCGCCACAGGTCCCGCCGGTCGAAGTCCGGCCAGAGCACGTCCTGGAAGACCATCTCGGCGTAACTGCTTTGCCAGATCAGGTAGTTGGACGTGCGCTGCTCACCGCTCGGCCGCAGGAAGAGATCGACGTCCGGCATGTCCGGGTAGTACAGATACTTGGCGAAGGTCTTCTCGTTGACCTTGGACGGATGGAGCTTGCCCGACGCCACGTCCTGGGCGAGCGCCTGCGCCGCGTCCGCGATCTCCGCGCGGCCACCGTAGTTGACGCAGAAGTAGAGCGTCATCGCGTCGTTGTCGACGGTCTGCTCCTGCGCGACCTGGAGCTCCTGGACGACCGACTTCCACATCTTGGGCATCCGGCCGACCCAGCGGATCCGGATGCCGAGTTCGTTCATCTCGTCACGGCGGCGCCGGATGACATCGCGGTTGAAGTTCATCAGGAAGCGCACCTCGTCGGGTGTGCGCTTCCAGTTCTCGGTGGAGAAGGCGTACAGGGAGAGGTTCTTGACGCCCATCTCCAGACAGCCCTTGAGCACGTCCAGCACGACGCCCTCGCCGACCTTGTGGCCCTCGGTACGCGGCAGGCCGCGCTCCTTGGCCCAGCGGCCGTTGCCGTCCATGACGCACGCGACGTGCTTGGGCACCAGCTCGCCGGGGATCTTCGGCGGAACCGCCCCGGAGGGGTGCGGCTCGGGGACCTTGTACTCGCGGCCGGGCCGGCCCAGGATTCCGCGTCGTGCCATGCGCTCGTGTCTCCTAGTTCTTCTCTACATATCTGAGTGAGCGCAGACCGCGCTCCAGATGCCAGTGCAGATACGCGGACACCAGCCCGCTGCCCTCCCGGACATGACGAGCCTCGCACGCGTCCGCGGTCCCCCAGTCCCCGGTCAGCAGCGCGCTGAGCAGTCCGACCGCCTCCGACGACGGTACGACGCTGCCCGGCACCCGGCAGTCACCGCATATGACCCCGCCCGCCGCGACCGAGAAGAACCGGTTCGGACCGTCGAGACCGCACTTCGCGCAGTCGTCGAAGCTCGGCGCGTAGCCGTTGACCGCGAGGGAGCGCAGCAGGAACGCGTCGAGGATCAGATGCGGGGCGTGCTCCCCGCGCGAGAGCGTGCGCAGCCCGCCGACGAGGAGCAGATACTGCTGGACCGCAGGTTCGCCCTCGTGGTCGGTGAACCGCTCGGCGGTCTCCAGCATGGCCGTACCGGCCGTGTAGCGGGGATAGTCGGTGACGATGGCGCCGCCGTACGGGGCGATGGTCTCGCTCTGCGTACAGAGCGGCAGCCCGCGTCCGACGAGTTCACTGCCGCGTGCGAAGAACTGCACGTCGACATGGGAGAACGGTTCGAACCTGGCGCCGAACTTGGACTTCGTACGGCGCACTCCGCGTGCGACGGCCCGGACGCGGCCGTGGCCACGGGTGAGGAACGTGATGATGCGGTCCGCCTCACCCAGCTTCTGGGTGCGCAGCACGATGCCGTCGTCGCGGAACAGGCTCATGGCGCCATTCTCCCGCACCCGGAGGGTGCGCAGGGCTGCCGCCCCGGATTCCGGGTCAGCCGGCGGCCGCGGGCGTGAGCGGCGGATCACCGGGGGTCACCAGCCCCGACTCGTAGGCGATGATCACGAGTTGCGCGCGGTCCCGCGCCCGCAGCTTGCCCATGATCCGGCTCACATGCGTCTTGGCGGTCAGCGGGCTGAGCCGCAGCGTCTCCGCGATCTCCGTGTTGGTGAGGCCGCGCGCGACGAGGGCGAGCACCTGCCGTTCGCGCACCGAGAGGCATTCGGGGCCGCCGGCCGTGGCCGCCTCCGGGATCCGGCTGCGGGTGCTCAGTACGCGGGCGATCAGCCGCGCCGTCGGGCCCGGGGACAGCAGGGAGTCGCCGGCCGCCACCGTCCTGATGGCGGTGAGGAGTTCGGCCGGTCTGGTGTCCTTCACGAGGAAGCCGGACGCCCCGGCGCGCAGCGCCTCCACGACGTGGTCGTCGGTGTCGTACGTGGTGAGGACCAGCACCTTGACGCCCGCGAGGTCGTCGTCGGCGGCTACCAGCCGGGTGGCCTCGATGCCGTCCATGCCGGGCATCCGGATGTCCATGACGACGAGGTCGGCGCGGGCGGAGCGGGCCAGTTCGACGGCTTCCAGGCCGGTGCCGGCCTGGCCCACGACCTCCATGTCGGCGGCGGACTCCACCAGCATCGCGAAGGCGGCCCGGACGAGGCGCTGGTCGTCGGCGAGCAGGACGCGGATCATGCGACGGCCTCCCGCCGGTCGGCCGGTTCGGCCGGACCGCCGGCCGCCGGACTGTCGCCCGTCCGCTCCCCGTCGGCCGGCTCCCCCTCCGCCTCCGCCCGTTCACCGTGCTCCCGCAGCGGCAGCACCGCGACCACCCGGAAGCCGTCGTCGTAGGGGCCCGCGTCGAGCGTGCCCCCGACGCTGCGGGCCCGCTCGCGCATGCCGACGATGCCGTAGCCGGGTTCGGCGGGGGGCTTCCTGCCGCCGAGCGCGCCCCCGTTGTCGGTCACAGTGACGTGCAGGGCGCTGTCGCACGTCTCCACCAGCACCCGCACCCGTGGGGCGGGGCCCGCGTGCCGTACGGCGTTGGTGAGCGATTCCTGCACGATCCGGTACGCGGCGGCCTCGGCCACCGGCGGTACGCGTACGCCCTCCGTCCGCACCGTGAGCAGCGTCTCCGCGCCCGCCGTCCGCGCGGCCCCCACCAGACCGGACAGCGCGGCCAGGTCGGGCAGGGCCCCGCCCCAGGTCCCCTCCTCGCCCTCGGCCGTCCCCGCGCGCAACACCTCCAGCGTGGTGCGCAGTTCGGAGCGGGCCTCGCGGCAGGTGTCCGAGATGCCGTCGAGCGCCTGCGTGATCGCGGCCCGGTCCAGCCGGTCCGGGTCGACGGTCAGGACGTGCGACGCGACCGAGGTCTGCACGCCGATGAGCGTGATGCTGTGGGCCAGCAGGTCGTGCAGGTCCCGGGCGATCCGCAGGCGTTCCTCGGCGACGCGCCGGGCGGCCTCCTCCTCGCGGGTCCGTTCGGCGCGTTCGGCGCGTTCCACGACCGCCGCGATGTACTTGCGGTAGACGCGTACGTCCATGCCGATGACGAGGACCGCGATGATCCAGCCGGAGGTGCGGAGCATCTCCACGCCACGGTCGACGTTGACGAAGAACATCACCGTGAGCGTGAGGCCGACGATGCCGACGCCGAGCAGCGCGGCGCGCAGCGGCGGCCCGGTGACGGCGACGGTGTAGAGGGCGACCATCGTGGCCGGGGTGGTCGCGGCGTGCGAGTAGTCCAGGGAGTGGTACGTCGCGACGAGGGCCGCCATCACCAGCAGGACGGCCACCGGGTGGCGCCGCCGCCACACCAGGCACCCGGCGACGGCGGCGAACAGCGCCCAGCCGAGGGCGTCGAGGGATTTCCCGGCGCCGGGCACGGCGAGGCCGAGCAGCATGCCCACCGCGCCGACGACCCCGGTGACGACCAGGTCCGTGCGCAGTTGGTGCGGCGCGTCGAGCGGGTCGCGGTTGAGCACCGCGAAGACGCGTTCGGCGCGCGGTCCTCTGCTGGAGGTCTCTGACACGGGTCCATCCTCTCAAGTCGCGCTCCGACACGGCCCGGTGCGGTACGGCCCCCTCACCCTCGGAGCCGTACCGCATCTCGGACCCACCGCCGCTCAGGCCCCGGTGCCGACCGGCTCCCGCTCGCGCTCGCCGCGCCCCGCCTCCGGCGGCGGCGCGTCCGGCCGCCTGGACAGCGCTCCCGGCCACCAGACCGCGCGGCCGAGCAGCACGCTCGCGCTCGTCACCAGATACGTACGGACCAGGAAGGTGTCCAGCAGGACGCCCACGGCGACGAGGATGCCCATCTCGGCGAGCATCACCAGCGGCAGGCTCGCCAGGACACCGAACGTCGCGGCGAGTACGACACCGGCCGAGGCGATCACCCCGCCCGTGGTGCGCAGCGCGGTCAGCGCGGCGGCCTCGGGCTCGGCCCCCTTCAGCGCCTCCTCCCGCATCCGGTGCATCAGGAAGATGCCGTAGTCGACGCCGAGCGCGACGAGGAAGACGAACGAGAGCAGCGCGAGCCCCGGATCCACCCCGGCGAAGCCCAGCAGCGGCTCGAAGACCAGCCCGCCGATGCCCATCGCCGCGCCCCACACGACCACGACGGCGAACACCAGCATCAGCGGTGCGACGAGGCTGCGCAGCAGGGCCACGAGGATCAGCAGGACGGCGAGGACGACGAGCGGGATGACGTACAGCCGGTCGCTCCTGTTGGTGTCGGCGAGGTCGATCTGCTGTGCGCTGGGCCCGCCGACGTATGTCTCGTCGCCGAGGGTGGACCGCAGCCGTTCGATGGTGGCGGTCTCGCCCGCCGTCTCGGGCGCGTCCTTCGCGAAGACGGCGATCTCGGTCCAGCCGCCGCCGCTGCGGCCCCGTTCGGCTTCGGCGACGCCGGGGACCGTACGGGCGGCGCCGAGCGCCGCGTCGGCCCGGCCGGTCGGCGCCATCACGCTGATGGGCTGGGCGCTCTGCTCCGGGTAGGCGTCGGCCAGGCGTGCCATGGCGGTGACGGACTCGGGCCGGTCGATGAAGCTGTCCTCCTGCTTCACGGCGCCGGGGAGGTTCAGCACGCCGAGGGCGAGGGCGCCGAGCAGCACCAGGCCGGTGCCGAGCACGGCCACCGGTCTGCGGGCGGCCGAGGTGCCCATGGCGGCGAAGAAGGAGCGGCGCCGCTTGGCCTCACCGCCGTAGGTGGGGATCAGCGGCCAGAAGACGCGGCGGCCGAGGAGCACCAGGACGGCGGGGAGCAGCGTGAGCATCGCGATGAGCGCGCACACGACGCCGACGGCGGCGATCGGTCCCATGCCCCTGCTGCTGTTGAGGTCGGCCGCCAGCAGGCACAGCAGACCGGCCGCGACGGTGCCGGAGGAGGCGAGGACGGCGGGGCCGCAGCCGCGCAGCGCGATGCGCATGGCGTCGTACGGGTGGGGTACGCGGCGCAGCTCCTCGCGGTAGCGGGCGACGAGCAGCAGTGCGTAGTCGGTGCCCGCGCCGAAGACGAGCACCGTCATGATCGCCGCGCTCTGGCTGGTCACGACCACGCCGAAGGCCTGCACCAGCCCGTAGACGACCGCCATGGAGCCGACGGCGGCCGCGCCGACGACGAACAGCGGTACGACCCACAGGAACGGGCTGCGGTAGGTGAGGATCAGCAGGACGGCGACGACCAGCACGGTCGCGATCATCAGGGTGCCGTCGATGGACTCGAAGACGGCTTCCATGTCGGACTGGAGCGCGCCGGCCCCGCCCACCTCGATGTCGAGCCCGCCGCTTGCGGCCCCGTCGGTCGTGGCGACGGCCCGTACGTCCTCGACGAAGGCGAGCTGCGCGGCCTCCTTGTCGGCGCCCGGCCCGTCGGGGGCGGCGCTCGCGATCGGGTACATCAGGGCCGTGCCGTCCCGCGACGGGATGCCCTTGGGCGGGGCGGTGAGCTTCTGCTCGGCCGCGATCCGCGCCAGCTGCTCATCGGCGGTCGTCCGGTCGGCGGCGGTGAGCCCGCCGTCGCGGTGGTAGACGACGATCAGGTCGGTCGTCTCACCGCCGGGCAGCTCCTGCCGGACCTTCTCCACATGGGTGGAGTCGGCGCTCGCCGGGAGGTAGTCGACGGCCTCGTCGCGCTGTACGTCGCCGAGCTTCCCGGCGAACATGGCGGCCACGGCGATCACGATCACCCACAGCCCGACCACCGCCCAGGGCAGCGATCGTCCGCGTCTGTTCTCGGACCCCATCGTGGGCCCCCCTTCTGCACAGCCGGTCAGAGTCTGGTCTCAGCCTCGGGCCGGGAAGGGGCCGATTCGTCGCGCGTGAGAGCGAGATGGGGCTTACCGCACCGGGTGACAGGGCCACGCGGCTACTCCCGGGGGAGTACGCGGGCGACGTACACCGGCGAGCGGGCCGGCCGCCGCGACCGGGGCTCAGGAGGAGGGCGTACGGGCCGATTCGAGCAGCCGGGCGGTGTCGTCGGCGCACAGCTGCAACGCGCCGCCGACGGTGGAGAGCACGTCGCGCTCCGCCGCGCTGTAGGGCCCGTCGGCCAGCGCGATCCGCGCTCCCTGGAGCAGGATCGACTCCCGGCCGGCCGCGGCGAGATGCGGGGCCAGCGGCTCCAGCGCCTCGTGCAGCTCGATGGCGAGCGCGGCCCCGCACGGGCCCGGGTCGATCAGGAACCGCCCCGTGTCGGCGGCCAGCGCCTCCACGAGCTCCGTGAGCTGCTCCTCGGTGCAGTCCTCGATCCCGGCCGCCCTGACCGAGGAGACGGCGGTCTCCCGGACCGTACGGGAGGACGTACCGCCCGCGGCGAGGACGGCGAGCGCCACCGTGTGCACGGCGTCGCGGAGCATCGCGGAGAAGCGGACGGTGGTGGGGTGGTCGAGGATGTCGGTGCCGAAGTGTCCGTGGCAGGCGGCGCATTCGATGACTGGACCGGCCTCGCCGCGCGGCACCAGCGGCACTCCGAGCACGGCGAAGCGGCGACGGCCGGTGCGTCGGCGGTAGTTGCGGTCACCTCCGCAGTCGGGGCAGAAGAACTCTCCGTCCCCGATGGTGTTCCACGCGGTGTGAATGCCGCAGATGCGCAGTTTCCTGCCGTTCGATGCCTGGTCTGGCAGCACGTCGCGCACCTCCATAACGCTTCGGCAACTTTGCCGCATTGACGTGATGTTAACCACAGCGACGATGCGGCGTCATTACCTCGGCGTCAGGTCGCCACGACATGGCTGAACCCCGCCCACCGCTTTCGGTGGACGGGGCTCGGGTCCGGGCGGTAAACGCTCAGGTCAGCGCGTTGCGCGGTTGACCGCGGAGACGACGGCCTTCAGTGAGGCGCGCGTGGTGTTGGCGTCAATGCCGATCCCCCACAGCACCTTTCCGTCGATCGCGCACTCGATGTACGAGGCGGCCTGCGCGCTCGCGCCCTCGCTCATGGTGTGCTCCGAGTAGTCCAGCAGCCGGGCATCGACCCCGACGGCGGCCAGCGCGGCGAAGAAGGCCGAAATCGGCCCGTTGCCGGAGCCGGTGAGCACGGTGTCCTGGCCGTCCACGACGGCTTCGACGGTGAGGGTGTCCGTGCCGTCCTTGTCGGTCGTGCTCTGGCCGGACCGCAGCTGGATCCGGCCCCAACGGGTGCCGGCGTCGCCGGAGTTGGGCAGGTACTCGTCCTCGAAGGCCGACCAGATCTCCTTCGGGGTGACCTCGCCGCCCTCGGAGTCCGTCTTCGCCTGGATGATCCGTGAGAACTCGATCTGCATCCGGCGCGGCAGGTCCAGCTTGTGCTCGTTCTTCAGTACGTAGGCGATGCCGCCCTTGCCGGACTGCGAGTTGACCCGGATGACCGCCTCGTACGAACGGCCCACGTCCTTGGGGTCGATCGGCAGGTAGGGCACGGCCCACTCGATCTCGTCGACGGTCGTGCCCCGGGCGGCGGCGTCGGCCTCCATCGCGTCGAAGCCCTTCTTGATGGCGTCCTGGTGGGAGCCGGAGAAGGAGGTGTAGACGAGGTCGCCCGCGTAGGGGTGGCGCGGGTGGATCTCCATCTGGTTGCAGTACTCGCTGGTGCGGCGGATCTCGTCGATCTGCGAGAAGTCGATCTGCGGGTCGACGCCCTGGGAGAACAGGTTCATGCCCAGGGTCACCAGGTCGACGTTGCCGGTGCGCTCGCCCTGGCCGAACAGACAGCCCTCGATCCGGTCGGCCCCGGCCATGATCGCCAGCTCGGCGGCGGCGACGGCGGTGCCGCGGTCGTTGTGCGGGTGCACGGAGAGACACACGTGCTCACGGCGCGACAGGTTCCGCGACATCCACTCGAAGCGGTCGGCGTGCGTGGAGGGGGTGGAGCGCTCGACGGTGGCCGGCAGGTTGAGGATGATCTCGCGGCCCTCCTCGGGCTGCCAGACGTCCATGACGCCCTCGCAGACCTCCAGGGCGAAGTCCAGTTCGGTGTCGGTGAAGATCTCCGGGCTGTACTGGTAGCCGAAGACGGTCTCCGGGCCCAGGATCTTCTCGGCGTACTCGGAGACCAGCCGCGTGCCGTCCACGGCGATCTGCCTGACCTGCTCGCGGGTGCCGCGGAAGACGACGCGGCGGAAGGTGGGGGCGGTGGCGTTGTACAGGTGGACGGTGGCGCGGTGGGCGCCGACGAGCGACTGGACGGTGCGCTCGATCAGCTCCTCGCGCGCCTGCGTCAGGACGGAGATGGTCACGTCCTCGGGGATGGCGCCCTCTTCGATGATCGACCGCACGAAGGCGAAGTCGGTCTCGCCCGACGACGGGAAACCGACCTCGATCTCCTTGTAGCCCATGCGCACCAGCAGGTCGAACATCTCGCGCTTGCGGGCGGGCGACATGGGGTCGATCAGGGCCTGGTTGCCGTCGCGCAGATCGGTGGAGAGCCAGCGGGGCGCCTGGGTGACGCGGTTGTCCGGCCATGTCCTGTCGGGGATGTCCACGGCCTCGTAGCGGCCGTACTTGTGGATCGGCATCCCGGACGGCTTCTGGGTGTGCGTCGCGTTGGTGACCGGGGTGGGACGGCCGACGGCCGACGCGGCTACCGCGGGGTCGGACATGCGCTCGGAAGTGCGCTCAGACATTGCGTTGGGCTCCTCGTGTGTCC
This sequence comes from Streptomyces panacea, assembly GCF_040560175.1. Taxonomy (NCBI): domain Bacteria; kingdom Bacillati; phylum Actinomycetota; class Actinomycetes; order Kitasatosporales; family Streptomycetaceae; genus Streptomyces; species Streptomyces panacea. The sequence goes on along the minus strand of NZ_JARJHW010000019.1, from coordinate 16,222 downwards.
GCTGGGACGGCCGACGGGGCGGGAAAACCGCATCACCAGACTCCGCGGGGAGGGGGTCGGCCTACGACTACAGACCCTCGCCGCGGCAGCTAAGGAGAAGCAGCCCGAAACGCATGATGTGCCGCAGCCTAGCGGAGCCGTCCGGTCCGCGGGGTCCCGTATCAGTATGCGGGATCACCGGAGGTACGGGCGAAAAGCCTACGAAACCCCCATTTCGCAGGCGGTCCCGCCCCTCCCGCCCCTCCTAGAAACCGAGCTTGCGCAACTGCTTCGGATCGCGCTGCCAGTCCTTCGCGACCTTGACGTGCAGATCGAGGAAGACCGGCGTGCCCAGCAGCGCCTCGATGTGCTTGCGGGACTTCGTCCCGACCTCCTTGAGCCGCTTGCCCTTGGGGCCGATGATGATCCCCTTCTGGCTCGGCCGCTCGATGTAGACGTTCGCGTGGATGTCCAGCAGCGGCTTGTCCGCCGGCCGGTCCTCGCGCGGCAGCATCTCCTCGACCACGACCGCGATCGAGTGCGGCAGCTCGTCCCGTACGCCTTCGAGCGCGGCCTCACGGATCAGCTCGGCCACCATGACCATCTCGGGCTCGTCGGTGAGATCGCCCTCGGGGTACAGCGGCGGGCTCTCCGGCAGCAGCGGGACCAGCAGGTCGGCGACGAGCTCGACCTGGTCACCGCTGACGGCCGAGACCGGGACGATCTCCGCCCACTCGAAGCCCAGCTCCTGGCTGAGCTGGTCGATCGCGATCAGCTGCTCGGCCAGGACGCGGGAGTCGACGAGGTCGGTCTTGGTGACGAGCGCGACCTTCGGCGTCTTGCGGATCCCGGCGAGCTCCTTGGCGATGAAGCGGTCGCCGGGGCCGAGCTTCTGGTCGGCGGGCACACAGAAACCGATGACGTCGACCTCGGCCCAGGTGGTCCGTACGACGTCGTTCAGCCGCTCGCCGAGCAGCGTGCGCGGCTTGTGGAGACCGGGGGTGTCGACCAGGATCAGCTGCGCCTCGGGCCGGTGCACGATGCCGCGCACCGTGTGGCGCGTGGTCTGCGGCCGGCTCGACGTGATCGCCACCTTCTGGCCGACCAGAGCGTTCGTGAGGGTGGACTTGCCCGCGTTGGGGCGACCGACGAAGCAGGCGAAACCGGCCCGGTGGGGGGCTTCGGACGGTTCGGCGGAAGTCTCGGGAGACGAAGGGGTACGAGCGCTCATGCCGCCCATTCTCCCCGATCGTCCCGCCCCCGCCGACCAGTCGGCCTCCGGGGCCACCGGACGCGGCCCCTCCGGATGCCTCAGCCGGCCGTGACCGTCCGCCGCACGGTCCCGTCGGGAGCGGCCACCAGCACCGGCGTATCGGGCCCGCCGAGATCGCGTACGGCGGCGCGGTCCTCGTCACTCGCCGTCTCGGCCCCGGTGACGACGGCGGCGGCCTCCAGCGAGGTGGCGCCGCTCGCGACGGCCATGGCGACGGCGGTCCGCAGCGCGCTGAGCTTGAGGGAGTCGAGGTCGACGGTCCCGGCGGCATAGGTCCGCCCGGTCTCGTCCCGCACGGCGGCCCCCTCGGGCACCCCGTTACGGGCACGGGCGCTGCGGGCCAATGTGATGATCTTGCGGTCCTCGGGGTCGAGGCCGGTGTTCTGCGTCGTCATGCGCCCGAGCATAGAGAGCCCGGCCGGCCCAGCAGACAGAAGGGATGCCCCGCCGGATCCGCGAAGACGCTCCACCCGGCGGGGTCGACCCGGAGCAACACGGCGCCGAGGCCGAGGACTTGCTCCCGGGCCCGCTCGATGTCCGGGACGTCGAGGTCCAGATGGAACTGCTGCGGATACTCCCCGTCGGGCCACCGCGGCGCCCGGTGGTCCGGCACCCGCTGAAACGCGAACACCAGACCCTCACCGGTGTGCAGGGTGGCGAAGCCGTCGTCCACGGCCCACCGGGGGTCGGGCCGATTGACGGTGCCGCCGAGGAGCGCCTGATAGAACCGCGCGAGTTCCAGCGCGTCCGGGCAGTCCAGCACGACGCATTGCAGTCTGCCGATCACCGGCCGCTCACCCTTCCCGCGCCGAGTACGTCCCCGTCCTCGGCGACCGACGACGCGCACGGGTCGCACAGAACCAGCTGGATCCGCCTGCTCTCACGCGGGGCCCCGCCCGCGCCGCGGCGCTCGAACACCTCGATCGGCGCACCGAGCCGCGCGTACTCGGCGGCCGTCCGTTTCCCGCCCCGCTTCCACGGTCGCGAAAACGCCTGGAAGGCCGGGGACGCGTACTTCTGCTTGCCGGCGAGCGGCTCGTACCCGGCGAACTCCGCGACGACGGCCCGATGGCACGCGCACACCGATCCCCGCCATCCCGGCCCCACATGGACGTCACCCGCCGGATCCCGGAAGTGCCGCCGAACCTGTTCCAGCTCGCCCTGCGGGATCGCCCCGCGCTCAACTGCCATCAGCCACCCCCGAGGCGCGTTCAGGCGTCGAAGTCGTACTCGAGAACATACGCAGCCGAGTCGAGAACCATCTCGTTGATCTCAACCGCACGCCCGTCGCCGGTGAACGCCGTGCGGCAGATCAGCACGACGGGCGTCCCCTCGGACAGCTCCAGCCGCCGGGACTCGTCCTGGGACGGCATGCGCGAGCGGACTTCCTCCCTGAAGTGCACTGGTTCATGGCCGAGTTCACGGAGACGGGCATAGATGCCACCCGGCCCGGTGTCCTCCCGCGTGATGGGGGACCCCGCGACAAGCGCGGCGGGCAAGTAGCTCACCGCCAGCAGCACCGGCTTCCCGTCCAGCACGAAGCGCCGACTCCGTACGCACACGGCGTCACCCGGAGCGAGGTCCAGCACCCGCACGACCCGTTCCGGAGGGTGCTCCTCGGTCACGGCGAGCCGATCGACAACGAGGTCACGGCCCTCGGTATCCGCCTCCCAGATCGACCGCCCGGCGCCCCACCACTCACCGGACAGCCGCGGAATCCCGCGCCGCCGCAGGGGCTGATAAGCCCGTACGAACACGCCGGCTCCCTTGCGCGACTCGGCGAGCCCCTCGCTCCGCAGCACCCCGAGCGCCTGCCGTGCCGTCATACGGGCCACCCCGTGCGCGGCCATGAGCTCGTTCTCGCCCGGCAGCCGCGCTCCGGGACCGTACTCACCGGCCCGGATCGCCTCACGCAGCGCGTCGGCGATGCGCTGATACTTCGGCTGTCCCTCGCTGTTCCTGGTCGCCATGCGTCGACACCTTCCGTCTTCTCTAGACAGCCTAGGCCACACCCGTAACAGCGCATTCGAGCCGGTAGTCCTCTCTAGACATCTCATTGACATCGACCGTGACGCCAGGGTCTACTCAAGATGTCTAGAGAGGTTGCGTGATGCGATGAAGCGTCAGAAATCGCCGTCGAACGCCGGGCAGCAACAATCCGGCCTCGTGCCCTACATCACCCGCTGGAGTGCGGAGCAGGCTCCCGCCCTGCGTGTCGTCGCGAAGAACGGCGGCATCGGCTACGCCGACGAGCGGCCGTACGACCGGGACACGAACGGCGTCCTGTGGACGCGGATCCCCTCCGTCCCAGGCAAGGGCCGGTCCGAGTTCGGCAAGGTGCACGCGGTGCGTCAACGACGCGCCATGGAGGCACTGCTGTGCCAGGTCTGCGCCGGGCCCGCCGACCGGACCGCCGATGGCGTGCTGTGGATGTCGGGTGAGAACCCGGACGAACTCGACGGCTCCGGGTCGGCATCCGATGAACTCATCACCGCCCAACCGCCGCTCTGCTCGCCCTGCGCGGTGAAGTCGGCCCACGCCTGCCCCCACCTCCGGCGGCGGTGCACCGTCCTGCGGGCGCGCGCGTTCGACCTGGTCGGAGTACGAGGGGCCCTCTACCGTCCGGGGTATCCGTCCCCGGTCGCATGGGACGCGATCAGCGTGGCCTTCGACGATCCCCGCATCCGCTGGATCCGCGCCGGACAGGCGCTCGTGCGGCTGCGCGGAATCACCGTCGCCGGCCTCGACGCGCTCCGAGGGAGTGCCGTCGGCACACAGAGCGACCCGCTGTCCTCAAGCCGCTGATCGTGGGCATCGCCTGTTTCACTCGGCCCGGTCACCAACGCAGGACCGGCCCGCCCGTGCCAGGCCCCCTACGGCCGGTCCAGCCGGAGGCGCTCCGTCTTCGGCAGGCCGGCGACCACCGCGTCGTAGCTGTCCTCGATCAACTCGCGCACCGTCCGCGCCGGGAGGCCGGGGACCGTGACCGTGTTCCAGTGGCGCTTGTTGAGGTGCCAGCCGGGGACGATCTCCGGGTGGGCCGCGCGCAGGCGGATCGCCTCGTCCGGGTCGCACTTGAGCGAGACCTTCAATGGCTCGGCGTCCAGGGCGGCGAGCGCGAACACCTTGCCCACCACCTTGAAGACCGAGGTCTCCGGATTGAAGGGGAACTCCTCCGTCGCGGCGTTGAACTCCAGGCAGAACGCCCGCAGTTCGTCCCGCGACAGCGAGCCGTCCGGAGAGGGACTCACCGCTTCGCCGCCGGCTCGGCCGGCTCCGCGAGCACCGTCACGATCTTGTTGCGGCGGCCCGCCGGGGACTCCGCCGTCAGTCGCAGCGTGCGCCCGTCAGGCAGCTCCACCAGGGCGCTGGCACCGGCGATCGGCACCCGGCCGAGCGCCTTCGCGAGCAGGCCGCCCACGGTCTCCACGTCCTCGTCGTCGAACTCGTCGAGCCCGTACAGCTCCCCGAGATCGCCGATGTCGAGCCGGGCCGTGACCCGGTAGGAGTCGGTGCCGGTCTCCTCGACCGGCGGCAGCTCACGGTCGTACTCGTCCGTGATCTCGCCGACGATCTCCTCCAGGATGTCCTCGATCGTCACGATGCCGGCCGTGCCGCCGTACTCGTCGATGACGACGGCGACGTGATTGCGCTCCTGCTGCATCTCCCGCAGCAGATCGCCCGCGTTCTTCGTGTCCGGCACGAACGCCGCCGGGCGCATCGCCGTCGAGACCAGATCGGCCTCGGAGTCACGGTTGATGTGCGTCTTCCTCACGAGGTCCTTGAGGTAGACGATGCCGACGATGTCGTCCTCGTTCTCCCCCGTGACCGGGATCCGGGAGAAGCCGGAGCGCAGCGCCAGCGTCAGGGCCTGGCGGATCGTCTTGTAGCGCTCGATGCAGACCAGGTCCGTACGCGGGACCATGACCTCCCGCACCAGCGTGTCCCCCAGCTCGAAGACCGAGTGCACCATCCGGCGCTCGTCGTCCTCGATCAGCGACTCCTGCTCGGCGAGGTCCACCATCGCCCGCAGCTCGGCCTCGCTCGCGAACGGTCCCTTGCGGAAGCCCTTGCCGGGTGTGAGGGCGTTGCCCAGGAGGATCAGCAGCTGCGGGACGGGCCCCATGATCCGGGCCAGCGGCAGCAGCACGTACGCCGCGACGGTCGCCGTGTTCAGCGGGTGCTGGCGGCCGATGGTGCGCGGTGAGACGCCCACGGCGACGTACGACACCAGGACCATCACACCGATCGCGACGAGCAGCGCGGCCCAGGTGTCGGAGAACTCCTCCAGGCAGACATAGGTGACCAGCACCCCCGCCGCCATCTCGCACGCGACCCGCACCAGCAGCGCCACGTTGAGATACCGCGTCGGGTCGGCGGCGATCTGGGCCAGCTTGTCGGCGCCGCGCCGCCCGGAGCGCTCGGCCTCGGCCGCGCGGAAGGTCGAGACGCGCGCGAGCCCCGCCTCGGCGCAGGCCGCCAGCCAGGCGACCACGACCAGCGCGACCGCCCCGATGATCAGTTGCGTGATCACGAGACGGTCGGCGCGGGAGAGGGACCGGTCAGGCCCTGCTCGGCCCGCCAGCCGTCCACGATGGCCGCCTGGAGGCCGAACATCTCGGCCTTCTCGTCCGGCTCCTCGTGGTCGTACCCGAGGAGGTGCAGCACACCGTGGACGGTGAGGAGCTGAAGCTCCTCGTCCATGGAGTGCTGCGTCGGCGCTTCCTCGCCCTGGGCCTTCGCGACCTCCGGGCAGAGCACGACGTCACCGAGGAGCCCCTGCGGGGGCTCCTCGTCGTCCTTCACCGGCGGACGCAGCTCGTCCATCGGGAAGGACATGACATCGGTCGGACCCGGGAGGTCCATCCACTGCATGTGCAGCTGCTCCATGGCGGCGGAGTCCACCACGATCACCGACAGTTCGGAGAGGGGGTGGATACGCATCCGGGTGAGCGCGTAGCGGGCGGCCCCGAGGATCGCCTGCTCGTCGACCTCGGTGCCTGACTCGTTGTTGACGTCGATCGACATGGTGCGGTGTGACTCTCCCGATTAGTGCCGCTGGGGCCGCGAGGGGCCGGCTCAGCCGTGCGGTCGTCCAGCTGCGAGGTTGTTCGGCTGTGCCGTCGTTCAGCTGTGCGGTTCGTTGCCGTTGCGGCTGTCGTACTGCTCGTAGGCGTCGACGATACGGCCGACGAGCTTGTGCCGTACGACATCCTCGGAGGTGAGCCGGGAGAAGTGCACGTCCTCCACGTCGTGCAGGATGTCCTGGACCTGGCGAAGTCCGCTCTTGGTGCCGCCGGGGAGGTCGACCTGGGTCACGTCGCCCGTGATGACGATCTTCGAGTCGAAGCCGAGCCGCGTCAGGAACATCTTCATCTGCTGCGAGCTGGTGTTCTGCGCCTCGTCGAGGATGATGAACGCGTCGTTCAACGTCCGGCCGCGCATGTACGCCAGCGGCGCCACCTCGATCGTGCCCGCCGCCATCAGGCGCGGGATCGAGTCGGGGTCGAGCATGTCGTGCAGCGCGTCGTAGAGCGGGCGCAGATACGGGTCGATCTTCTCGTACAGCGTGCCGGGCAGGAAGCCGAGCCGCTCCCCCGCCTCCACCGCGGGCCTGGTCAGGATGATCCTGGTGACCTGCTTGGACTGGAGGGCCTGCACGGCCTTGGCCATGGCGAGATACGTCTTGCCGGTACCGGCCGGGCCGATGCCGAAGACGATCGTGTGCTTGTCGATCGCGTCCACGTAACGCTTCTGGTTGAGCGTCTTGGGGCGGATCGTGCGGCCCCGGCTGGAGACGATGTTCTGAGTGAGAACTTCGGCGGGGGTCTCGGGTCCGTCCGCGCCACCGTTCTCGCTCGCCCTGAGCATGGCGATCGAGCGTTCCACTGCGTCCTCCGTCATCGGCTGACCGGTGCGGAGCACCAGCATCATCTCGTCGAACAGGCTCTGGATGAGAGCGACCTCGGCCGCGTCGCCCACGGCGCTGATCTGATTGCCCCGGACATGGATGTCGGCGGCCGGGAACGCCTTCTCGATCACGCGCAACAGCGAGTCACCGGAACCCAGGATCGTCACCATCGGGTGCTTGGCGGGAATGGTGAAGTGGGCTCGCGCCTGACCGGGCGCGGGGGTCGGGACTGTAGGTGTCTGAGTCATGGGCCGGCACTGTGGCCTGCACATACCTCCCGTTGCAGGGTTCTCGCCGCTCGACAACCTCTGGATACCAGCGTACGACTCCGCACTGACAAGCCCGTAGGGCTTTTCCGCGCGCGTTTGCCGGACGTCGACGGCCGTGGTGTCCGGCTTCGGCGTGTACGTCGCCCCGCCGGAGCGCACGGACGTCGTCGGCGCGGGTGCCGACGAGGGCGCCCGAGGTCAGCCGGCGCGCCCGAAGCCGATCGTCGGCACGGCCCTGCGCAGCGGCCACGACCGGCTCGGCGCGGGCAACAGCCCCGCCAGGAAGGCGTATCGGCGCAGCGCCGCCGGATCCTGGTCCGTCGACTCCTGGACGTAGCTCCACCAGGCGGCGACCTCCGCCCAGCCGGGCGCCGACAGCGATCCGCCGAACTCCTGGACCGACAGGGCGGCCGTGAGTCCGGAGAAGGCGAGCCGGTCGGCGAGCGGCCAGCCGGCGAGGGTGCCGGTGACGAATCCGGCGACGAACACGTCGCCCGCGCCCGTCGGATCGAGCGCCTCCACGTCGATGGCCGGCACCTCGGCGGTGGCGCCGCTGGCGCTGTCCACCGCGTACGCCCCCTCCGCGCCCAGGGTCACGACCACCAGCGGCACCAGCTCGGCGAGCGCCCGCGCGGCGGCCCTGGGGCAGTCGGTGCGGGTGTAGCGCATCGCCTCCTCGGCGTTGGGCAGGAACGCCTCGCAGTGCGCCAGGTCGGGAAGTCCGGCCAGGTCCCAGCGGCCGCTGTCGTCCCATCCCACGTCGGCGAAGACCCGCGCCCCGTGCCGGGCGGCCCGGGCGATCCACTCGTCGCTGCGGCCCGGTGTGAGCGCGGCGACGGCGGCACGCGCGCGTGGCGGGCACTCGGGCAGGGCGCCGTCGGGCGGTGGGGCCTCGTGGCCGTGCGAGACCATCGTGCGCTCGCCCTCGTACGCCATGGAGACGGTGACCGGGGAGTGCCAGCCGGGGACCGTACGGGAGCGGGAGAGGTCGATGCCCTCGCCCTGCTCCAGGGCGTCCCAGCAGTACTCGCCGTAGTGGTCGTCGCCGAAGGCGGCCGCGAGCGACGTACGCAGGCCGAGACGGGCCAGCGCGCTGGCCATGTTGGCGATGCCGCCGGGGCTCGAACCCATGCCCCTGGCCCAGGACTCGGTGCCGCGCACGGGGGCGCTGGCGAGGCCGGTGAAGATGATGTCGAGGAAGACCGTGCCGGTCAGGTAGACGTCGCAGTCCGGGTCGTCCGGGGCGCGCAGGGCGCCCAGCGGGTCGACATGGGCGGTGTGCTCCTGCGGCGTTCCTTCACGTGGGGTCACGGTCGCGCTCCCGGATCGGCGTACGGATCCGGACAGTGTGCCCGACCGCACTGACAGTCGGCGTGACGGCAGGCCGTGCGGGCGGGCCGTGCGGGCAGCCGGTGACGGGCCAGGTCGTGGGGGGGCGGGCCGTGGCGCCGCGAGCGGCGAGCCGGGCGCCGTGGGGCCGCGCGCGTCAGCCGGAGCGCTTGGGCAGCGGTACGCGTACGAGGTCGGCCGCGACGGTCAGCTCGCCCTCGTAACCGGCCGCCCTGGCCTGCCGCTCGAACTCCGCCGGGTCCCCGTAGCGCTGCGAGAAGTGCGTCAGTACGAGGTGCCGTACGCCGGCCTCCCTCGCCACCGCGCCCGCCTGACCGGCGGTCAGATGCCCGTGGTCGGCGGCCAGTTGTCCGTCCTCGTCGAGGAAGGTGGACTCGATGACGAGCATGTCGCAGCCGTCGGCCAGCGCGTGCACCCCGTCGCAGAGCCGGGTGTCCATGACGAACGCGAAGCGCTGGCCCCTGCGCTCCTCGCTGACGTCGGCGAGCGTCACCCCGCGCAGTTCGCCGTCCCGCTGGAGGCGCCCCACGTCGGGCCCCCTGATGCCGTGCGCGGCGAGGCGTTCCGGGAGCATCCGCCGACCGTCGGGCTCGGTGATCCGGTAGCCGTAGGACTCGACGGGATGCGAGAGCTTGTGGGCGCGCAGGGTGTACGAGTCGGTCCGGGCGAGCACGCCGTCGGTGTCGACGGGCGCCTCGGTGATGCCGACGGTCTCGCGGTACGCCGTGGCGTACCGCAGCCTCCTGAAGAAGTGCTGTCCGCTCGCCGGGTAGTGCGCGGTGACCTCGTGCGGTACGCGGTCCAGGTTGATGCGCTGGATCACCCCGGCGAGGCCGAGCGAGTGGTCGCCGTGGAAGTGCGTGACGCAGATCCGGTTGATGTCGTACGCGGCGACGGAGGCGCGCGCCATCTGGCGCTGGGTGCCGTCTCCCGGGTCGAAGAGGATGCCCTCGCCGTCCCAGCGCAGCAGATAGCCGTTGTGGTTGCGGTGTCGGGTGGGGACCTGGCTGGCGGTGCCCAGGACGACGAGCTCTCGTACGGACAAGGTGTCGGCCGCCTACCCGGGGGGCCAGTTGAAGCCGCGTCCGCCCAGGACGTGCGCGTGTGCGTGGAAGACGGTCTGGCCGGCGCCGCTGCCGGTGTTGAAGACGATCCGGTAGCCGCTGCCCGCGGTCTTGTCCTCGGCGGCGACCTCGGCGGACTCGCGCAGGATGTCGGCGGCGATCCGCGGCTCGGCGGCGGCGAGCGAGGCCGCGTCCGGGTAGTGGACCTTGGGGATCACCAGGACATGCGTGGGAGCCTGCGGGTTTATGTCCCTGAAGGCCACGGTGGTGTCCGTCTCGCGTACGACGGTGGCGGGCACCTCCCCGGCGACGATCTTGCAGAACAGGCAGTCGGCCTGTCGTTCTCCCGCCATGGTCCGGGTCTCCTCATCGGTCGGCCGGTCGCCCCTGGTCACTTCCGTACGGAAACACGCTTCCGTAGAAGGCATGTTATCCGCCCGCCGGTCACCCGCGATCAGGACCAGCGGCCCGTGCGGCCCAGCAGCAGCGCGGCGGCGGCCGTGCCGGCGGTGGAGGTGCGCAGGACGGTGCGGCCGAGCCGGTACGGCGTGGCCCCGGCGTCCGCGAACAGCGCCAGCTCGTCCGGGGAGACGCCGCCCTCGGGGCCGACGACGAGCACGATGCTTCCGGCGGCGGGGAGTTCGGCGGTGGCCAGCGGTTCGCTGCCTTCCTCGTGCAGGACGGCGGCGAAGTCGGCCGCCGCCAGCAGCGCCGCGACCTCTTTGGAGGACATCGCCGCCGCGACCTCGGGGAAGCGGAGCCTGCGGGACTGCTTGCCCGCCTCGCGGGCGGTGGCGCGCCATTTCGCCAGGGCCTTGGCGCCCCGTTCGTCCTTCCACCGGGTGACGCAGCGCGCGGCCTGCCAGGGCACGATCGCGTCGACGCCGGTCTCGGTCATCGTCTCGACGGACACCTCGCCCCGGTCGCCCTTGGGCAGCGCCTGTACGACGGTGATACGGGGCGTGGGCTCGGCCTCCGTACGAACGCCGGTGACCGCCACGTCCAGCCGGTCCTTGCCGTGGACGGCGGCGACCGTCCCGTGGGCGCCGGTGCCCGCGCCGTCGGTGAGGACGACCTCCTCCCCCACGCGCAGCCTCCTTACGGAGACGGCGTGGCGGCCCTCGGGGCCGTCGAGCGTGACGGTGCCCGGCCGGAGGGTCTCGGCGGTGTCGACGACGAAGACAGGTGCGGTCATGAGGTGTTTCCCAGGGTCGACGAGGCGCGGGCCGCTTCGAGTTCGCCGACGAGGACGTCGACGAGCTGTCCGGCGGGCAGATCTCGGGCCATCCGGTGGCCCTGACCGGCCCACAGAGCCATGCCCTGGGGGTCGCCGGCCTTGGCGGCGGCCTTGCGCAGTCCGGCGGTGAGGTGGTGCACCTCCGGGTACGCGGGCGGGGCGTAGGGGCCGTGTTCGCGCATGAAGCGGTTGACGAGACCGCGCGCGGGTCGGCCGGAGAAGGCGCGGGTGAGTTCGGTGCGCGTGAACAGCGGGTCGGTCATAGCGTGCTTGTGGAGGGCGTGGGCGCCGGACTCCGGGCAGACGAGGAAGGCGGTGCCGAACTGAGCGGCGTCGGCGCCCGCGGCAAGGACGGCGGCGATCTGGGCGCCGCGCATGAGCCCGCCGGCCGCGATGATCGGCAGCCGTACGGAGTCCCGTACCTGCGTGACGAGCGACAGCAGCCCGATGCCCGCGCCGTCGGTGGCGGGGTCGTCGCGGTGCGTGCCCTGGTGGCCGCCGGCCTCGACGCCCTGGACGCAGACGACGTCGGCGCCGGACCACTCGGCGGTCTGGGCCTCCTCGGGCGTGGTCACCGTGACGACGGTGAGCGTGCCGACCCGGGTGAAGGCGTCGAGGGTGGTGGGCGTGGGGCAGCCGAAGGTGAACGACACGACCGGGACGGGATCGTCGAGCAGTATCGCGAGCTTGGCCTCGTACCCGTCGTCACCGCCCGCGTCGGGGTCGCCGAGCGGGGTCCCGTACCAGCCCGCCTCGCCGGCGAGCTGTTCGCCGTACACCTCCACGGCGGCGTGGTCGTCGTGGTGCGGCTGCGGCATGAACAGATTGATCCCGAACGCGCCGGCGCTGAGCCCCCGGAGCTGTTTGACCTCCTGGTACATCCCGTCGGCGGTCTTGTACCCGGCGGCGAGGAAGCCGAGCCCTCCGGCGTCACCGACGGCCGCGACCAGCTGCGGGCAGGACGCGCCGCCGGCCATGGGAGCCTGCACGATCGGATACCGGCAGATGTCGGTCAACACGGAGGACATGCACGCATGGTGCCATGTCGCCCGTGGAGTGTCGGTGCCGGTTCGTCGTCGGGCGCCGGACGGGCTGGAAACAGCCCCTCCGGCGCCCGAGGACGGTGCGCGTCAACGGCCGTTGAACGCGTCCTTCAGCCTTGAGAAAAGCCCCTGTTGACCCGGTTGAAACTGGCCGGTGGGCCGTTCCTCGCCCCTGAGCTTCGCCAGCTCTCGCAGCAACCGCTCCTGCTCCGGGTCGAGTTTCGACGGGGTCATGACCTCCACGTGGACGATCAGGTCGCCCCGGCCACCGCCCCGCAGATGCGTGATGCCGCGGCCGTGCAGCGGGATCGACTGGCCCGACTGGGTGCCCGGCCGGACGTCGATGTCCTCGACCCCGTCCAGCGTCTCCAGCGGACACTGCGTGCCCAGCGACGCCGCCGTCATCGGGATGGTCACCGTGCAGTGCAGATCGTCGCCGCGGCGCTGGAACACCGCGTGCGGCAACTCGTGGATCTCGACGTACAGGTCGCCCGCCGGGCCGCCACCGGGCCCGACCTCGCCCTCACCGGAGAGCTGGATGCGGGTGCCGTTGTCGACGCCCGCCGGGATCTTGACCGTGAGCGTGCGGCGCGACCGGATGCGGCCGTCGCCGGCGCACTCGGGGCAGGGGGTCGGCACGACCGTACCGAAGCCCTGGCACTGCGGGCACGGCCGCGATGTCATGACCTGGCCCAGGAAGGACCGTGTGACCTGCGAGACCTCGCCACGACCGCGGCACATGTCGCAGGTCTGCGCGGAGGTGCCGGGTGCGGCGCCCTCGCCCGAGCAGGTCGTACAGACGACCGCCGTGTCGACCTGGATGTCCTTGGTGGTGCCGAAGGCCGCCTCGTTGAGGTCGATCTCCAGCCGGATCATCGCGTCCTGGCCGCGCCGCGTGCGCGACCTCGGCCCACGCTGCTGCGACGTCCCGAAGAACGCGTCCATGATGTCGGAGAAGTTGCCGAAGCCACCGGCCCCGAAACCGCCCGCGCCACCGCCCGCCTGTGAGAGCGGGTCACCGCCGAGGTCGTAGACCTGCTTCTTCTGCGGGTCCGACAACACCTCGTACGCGGCGTTGATCTCCTTGAAGCGCTCCTGCGTCTTGGGATCGGGATTGACATCCGGGTGCAGCTCGCGGGCGAGCCTGCGGAATGCCTTCTTGATCTCGTCCTGTGATGCGTCGCGGCGTACGCCGAGTACGGCGTAGTAGTCCGTGGCCACTTACGACTCCGCCAGGATCTGTCCGACGTAACGTGCCACTGCGCGTACCGCTCCCATCGTTCCGGGGTAGTCCATGCGGGTCGGTCCGACCACGCCGAGTTTGGCGACTGCCTCGTCGCCCGAACCGTAGCCGACCGCGACGACGGACGTGGAGTTGAGTCCCTCGTGGGCGTTCTCGTGCCCGATTCGTACGGTGATGCCCGAGTCCTCGGCCTCGCCGAGCAGCCTGAGGAGCACGACCTGCTCCTCAAGCGCCTCCAGCACCGGCCGGATCGTCAGGGGGAAGTCGTGCCCGAAGCGCGTCAGATTGGCGGTGCCGCCGATCATCAGCCGCTCCTCGGTCTCCTCGACCAGCGTCTCCAGCAGCGTCGCCAGGACCGTGGTCACCGTCCCCCGGTCCTCCATGTCGAAGGATTCGGGCAACTCCTGCACCAGCAGCGGCACATCGGAGAACCTGCGCCCCACGACCCTGGCGTTGAGCCGGGCCCGCAGATCCGCCAGCGACGTGTCGCCGAACGGCACCGGACAGTCGATCATGCGCTGCTCGACCCGGCCGGTGTCGGTGATCAGGACGAGCATCAGCCGCGCGGGGGCCAGCGAGAGCAGTTCCACATGCCGCACCGTGGAACGGGTCAGCGAGGGGTACTGCACGACCGCGACCTGCCGGGTCAGCTGCGCGAGCAGCCGCACCGTACGGCCCACCACGTCGTCCAGGTCGACGGCGCTGTCGAGGAAGTTCTGGATGGCCCTGCGCTCCGGCGCCGACAGGGGCTTGACGCCCGCCAGCCGGTCGACGAAGAGCCGGTAGCCCTTGTCCGTCGGAATGCGCCCCGCACTGGTGTGGGGCTGGGCGATGAAGCCCTCGTCCTCCAGGACCGCCATGTCGTTACGGACAGTGGCCGGGGAGACACCGAGCTTGTGCCGCTCGGTCAACGCCTTGGAGCCGACGGGCTCCTCGGTGCCGACATAGTCCTGGACGATGGCGCGCAACACCTCAAGCCTGCGTTCGCTCAGCATCGCGCACACCTCCAGCTCTGGGTCCTCGGATCCGGCTTGGCACTCGATGCGTAGGAGTGCCAGCATTCCCCGGCCCAGTGTACGGCCGTCAGGTACGCCCCTAGCAAGGCCGACCGGTCACGCTACCGCGCGGGACCGCCCGCTCCACCGATAGCGTCGCCGTATGGACGTCCGTTGGGAAGAGCACGGCTGGGAACCGATCGCCCCGGGAGTCGGCAGGCGGCGACTGCCTGGCTGGGATGCGACGGTCGGGCTGGTCGTGGGCGAGGACGCGGTCCTTCTGTACGACACGGGCTCGACGCTCCGCGAGGGCGCGGAGATCCGCGCGCAGGCGCAGGCGCTGTGCGGCGGCAGGCGGGTCACGCACATCGCGCTCAGTCACGCCCACTTCGACCATGTCCTGGGCACGGCGGCCTTCTCGGGCGTACGGGTCTACGGCGCGGTCGGCCTGGCGGAGCTACTGCTCCGCGACCGCGAGGGCCTGCGCGACTCGGCGGTACGGCACGGGGTGTCCGCCTCCGACGCCGCCGAGGCGGTCGACCTGCTGGTCGTACCGCAGCACCCGGTGTCCGGCGAGTGGACGCTCGATCTCGGCGGGCGACAGGTACTTCTCGCCAATGTCGGCCCCGGGCACTCCGGGCACGATCTGGCGCTGCTCGTCCCCGGCGAGCGGGAGGTCGTCTTCTGCGGCGACCTGGTCGAGGAGTCGGGCGAACCGCAGGCGGGCGACGACGCGATCCCTTCGCGCTGGTCGGCCGCGCTGGACCGGCTGCTGGCGCTGGGCGGGGAGGACGCGGTGTACGTTCCCGGCCACGGCGCGGCCGTCGACGCGGCGTTCGTACGGGCGCAGCGGGGGGCGCTGGCAGCGCGTTTCGGCACGGCGTGACGCGGGGTCCCGTTATCGTCTGCGGATGCGCAGTTACAGCCCCGATCTGACCCCGCCCTGGAAGCGTTCGAAGCCGGTGCCCGAGGTGCCCGCCGAACCGGATCTGGTGGTCGAGGAGGTGTCGACGGGCTTCTGCGGCGCGGTGATCCGCTGTGAGAAGACGGCCGAGGGCCCGACGGTCACCCTGGAGGACCGCTTCGGCAAGCACCGGGTGTTCCCGCTGGTGGAACGTGGATTCATGCTCGAAGGCCGGGTGGTGACCCTGGTCCGGCCCACCGCCGGCGGCCCGGTCCGGCCCACCCGCACGGCCTCCGGCTCGGTCGCCGTCCCGGGCGCGCGGGCGCGCGTGGCCCGTGCGGGACGCATCTACGTCGAGGGGCGGCACGACGCGGAACTGGTCGAACGGGTCTGGGGCGACGACCTGCGCGTCGAGGGCGTGGTCGTGGAGTACCTGGAGGGCATCGACGACCTCCCGGCGATCGTCGCGGACTTCGCCCCGGCACCGGACGCGCGCCTCGGCGTCCTGGTCGACCACCTGGTGCGCGGCTCCAAGGAGTCCCGCCTCGCGGAGCAGGTGACCGGGCACGACGTCCTGATCGTGGGCCACCCGTACATCGACGTCTGGGAAGCGGTGAAGCCGTCGTCGGTGGGCATCCCGGCGTGGCCGACGGTCCCGCGCGGCCAGGACTGGAAGACGGGGGTGTGCCGCGCCCTGGGCTGGCCGGAAAACACCGGTGCGGCGTGGCAGCGGATCCTGTCCTCGGTGCGGTCCTACCGGGACCTGGAGCCGGCGCTGCTGGGGCGGGTGGAGGAGCTGATCGACTTCGTCACGGAGCCGGTGCCGGACTGACCGGGGTCCGCGCGGCGCGCCTGCGGTTCGGTGGTCGGTTTTGTCCTCAAGCGCCGGACGGGCTGGGTGGTTGCGGTGGTGTCCGGGTGCGGTGGTGTCCGGGTGCGGTCGTGGTCGGGGTG